>DATJOW010000189.1:0-4991 GCA_035506715.1 Candidatus Acidiferrum sp.
GTCGGGGCTGTGTTGGTCTTCTTCATGGTCAAGCCGTTGTTCGCCCGCCGCGCGCCTCACGCCCAGCCCCTGGCCATGAATCCGGCGCTTAATCCCGCCTTGTTCGCCCTGATCGCCAAAATTTGCGACACGGTGGGCGCCCCCATGCCGAAGCGGATTGACTTGAACTGCGACCTCAACGCGGCGGCCGGTTTCCGCCGCGGGGCGTTCAGCCTGTTCGGCAACGATCTGGTGTTGACCATCGGGCTGCCGCTGGTGGCGGGGTTGAGCCTGCGGCAATTTGCCGGGGTGATGGCGCACGAATTCGGCCACTTTACCCAGGGCTTCGGCATGCGGCTGAGTTATGTGATCCGGAGCATCAACGCCTGGTTCGCGCGCGTGGTGTTTGAACGGGACGCCTGGGACGTGGCCCTGACCCAGTGGGCCGAGGAAACGGAAGACTGGCGGGTCGCGATCGTGATCAACAGCGCGCGGCTCGGCGTCTGGTTCTCCCGATTCCTGCTGCGGCTGCTGATGTTGACTGGTCACGGCGTCAGTTGTTTCCTGCTCCGGCAAATGGAGTACGACGCCGATAGTTATGAAATCAAGCTGGCGGGAAGCGAGACGTTTGAAAGGAGTGTCAAGCGATTGCGGGTGCTGGCTGAGGCTCTGGGCCGCTCGTACAAGGAAATGCGCGTCGCCTGGAACAAAAACCATCGGCTCCCGGACGATTTCCCGGCCTACCTGCTGCAACAGGAAGCGGCCCTGTCACCGGAGCGGCGAACCGGGATTGAGGATCGGGTGGGGCTGGCCACGACAGGGCTTTTCGATACCCACCCCTCCGATGGCGACCGCATCCGCCGTGCCCGCCAGGCCGGTGAACCGGGCGTTTTCCATCTCGTGCAGCCGGCAACCATGCTCTTCGCCAATTTTGAAGCCGTGGCCAAACAGGTCACTCTGCTGCATTACACCGACGACATTGGGCTGTATTGCGAGCCCACGGACTTGTGGCCGGTCAACCCAACACCGGCACTGCAATCCTGAACCGGGCGCAACGCTTGCAGATGTCCGTCATCGAACCGTCCTTCAGTTCTCAGGGAACCAGCACGGCGCGATAGTACCGGTGCGCGAGCCCGGTGCTTGCCTCATCCGCGAAATCGAAAGTGGTGCCACTGAGTGTGTTCGTCGCCAGCGCGTCCCACTGGACCAGATTGGTAGAGGCTTCAACGATGATGTTCTGGCCGGGGTAGCCGGAGATCGTGAGATGAAAACGGTTGTTCTGGAAGCCGTTGGCGAAGATCCCCGGCGCCCGCCGGCTCGGGTCGAGGACGAGTCGTTCCGGCGCATACAGATAGCGTGTGTGCGCCCCGTCGCTGATGGAAGCGAACAAAGAATAGTTTCCGGGAAGCGTGACGGCCGGGTTCAGCGTAAGCCCCGCGGTGCCGAAGAATACCGCATTGGTGCCGGTGCCGGAGAGCGTGAGTTGGCCGAGGTTTAGTTCGTTTCCGTCATAAGGACTTGCATCCGGGTCGAGGAAGAACCGGACCGTGGCGGATGCGGAAGCGTTGGACCCGAACTGATCGTAGAAGGCGACGGACACCGGATCGTCCACGGAGAAGTGATTGGTGCTGGTGACATTCAAGCGGAGAAGGTTCGGCCAGGCTCCGTTGTCCGCCGGCAGGCGGGTCCGGTTGGTCACGGAACCGGCGCCCAGGTCCCAGACTTGATTGTACCCGTCCCGAATCCGGCCAGTCCCCGCTCCGGCGGGTTCGTTGGTGCTGAACCGGTCGCCGCCGCCGATGAGGCTGTAATAAAACCCCGCGTTGGTGCCGGCCGCCTCCGCCGCCGTCCACCAGGTCTGCCGCTCGGCGGCAGTGATGCTGGCCTGCGTGTCTGATGCGGGCGTTGTGAGTTGGATGGTGCCGTGGTACCAGAGATGCACGTCGCTGTGGGATGAGGAATAACCGCCATTCAGGTTCGTGAGGTACCGGTTGTAGGCACCTGATACGGCCTGACCATTCGGGACCAGGACGCCATCGCCCATGTTCTGCCAGTAATTGTCCGCAAACAGAACATTCGCATAATTCTTGATCGCCGGGTCGCCGTACAACGACACCGGATCCGGGTCCAGCGTGGTTACCTGGTCCACCCAGACGCCTTGGGCACCGAGCACCCGCGCCATTTCGGTCACGACCGATCCGCCCCGGCTGTGACCGATCAAATGCAGCGGCAATTCCACCAGCGCCCGACCGCCCAGTTCGGGCAGCAAATTGGTGGACAGCAACGCCGCCGCCGCCGCGTTCGCAATGTTCACCGTCGAAACGCCCAGCGTCGTGTCGATGGTTGACCAATCGAGCTTGATGATAATCTCACCGGAAACCGAGGTCAGCGGAGGAACCCCGGCGATGAGGCTGGGCGTGTTGGTGTAGGTGGACCCGTTCTTGGTGATGGACAGGGCGTAACAGGTCGAATTCGAGCCGGGGAAATTTTGGTAGATGGTGATCTTGCCGGCCATGGGAATGATCCAACTCGTGATGTCGCTGTTGAACCCGTGCGTGATGACCGTGACGCCGGCACCCCGAACGGACGGACCGCCCCCCAGCAACACCATCGCCGCCGCGAATCCCGGCAAGGCGTGGCGCACATAAGGTCGAATACTTCGCTTCATAATTGCATTCGACCTAAATTCCCGGGGGGCGTCAAGGAATGCTTGCGTCCGTGCGGCGCCTGACCGCAATCAACATCAACCCCGCTTGGCCTTGTTCAGTTTGCTGGCGGGTCACCGAAGTGCGCGGCGTGAGACGCATAAGCGGCGGTGTCTTCCAGCATCGCATCAATCGCCGCGGCAATCGGGGCTGCTTTTACCAGCCCGGAAAAGACCGCCCGGTCGTCAATGTTGCTTTTCAAAACGAACGCCGGCCGCTGCGTCACCTGCAATGCGTGAAATTCCGCCGTCGTCGCCCGCACGCGTTCTTCGACTTCCGGCGACTTCGCCGCCTGGAACAATGCCACGGCATCGAGACTGCCCGCCCAGGCGGCCACGGCCACCGACACGTCCCATTCCCCCACTTTTTTCCCGGCGCACAGGGCGGCTTCCGCCAGCGCCAGCCGTACCCGATCGTCGGCAACCCCCAGGTCTTTGGCCGCCGCCGCCACGCAGTTCGGCGCGAGATATTCTTTCAACCCGCTCATCCAGCCGGAATTCAGCATGAACGGCGACCGCACAATGGTCCCGCTGCGCCGGTAAAACCAATCCTCCTGCGCCCGCGATTTCGGCAAACCGGACTCGTCCAGCAAGGCGATGGCCCAGTTGAATTCCACGGGCGCCTTGGCGTATTTCTGCTTCAACTCCCGCCACGCCGGCTCCGCCCAGTAACACCAGGAGGAAACGATATCGAGGTAATAGGTGACTCTGATGTTCATGCTTCACGAAGGATAATCGGCCGCCCGTTGTCCGCAACCGTTTCCGCTTGCGGCCTGGTGCGGAGCGCGGAGCATTGCTCCGCGGGCCTCAATCTGTTTGAATCGGGCAGGGCGATGCTCTGCGTTCTAATGAATAATCCGTCTCAATCCAAACGCGAACACTTGCATCAACTGGTCGCCGGCAAGCAGCAATGGAGCGGGCCTTTATCCGAAGCAGAACAAGTTCAAGGTTTTCGCGGCTGGCATGAGCGTGGTCATCTGCCGCACTGTGACAAGCCGGGGATGGTTCAGTTCGTGACCTTTCGGCTTTGGGATTCCATGCCAGCCTCGCGCAGAGGCGAGTGGGAGCAACTGCTGGCCCTCAATGCGCGGAGCAATGCTCCGCGCTCCGGAGCCCAAAGCATTGTGCCGCGCGCACAGCGGATACAACTCGAGGATTACCTTGACGTGGCCATGGCGAATGTTCCCTGCGCCACAAACGGGTGGCGACATTGGTCGAGATGGCGATGTTACATCATCACGGTCGACACTTTCGCATGCTCGCCTGGGGCATCATGCCCAATCATGTCCACGCTTTGATTGAAGTCGGCTCCGTCCCGCTTTCCAGAATCGTCCAGAATTGGAAGTCCATCACAGCCGTTGCCGCCAACAAGCTGCTGGCCCGACCCGGCCGGTTCTGGCAGCCGGAATATTGGGATCGGTTCAGGCGGAATGAAGAGCAGACGCGCAAAGCCATCTGTTATATCGAGAACAATCCGGTTAAAGCGCGGCTATGTCGTCCGCCGGAAGAATGGCCCTTCAGCAGCGCGCGTTTTCGCGACCCGCAAACTCGGGAATTAAAGCTGCCGATATGACGGAGCGCGAAGCATTGCTTCGCCACGGCTGATCCAATTTTCCCCAGGAACTCGCGGAGCGATGCTCCGCGCTCCACTTGCTTAGGCCCTGCGCGCTTTGATTGCCTGCAAAATCTCCGCCACCACTTCGCCTTTCAGCTTCGCGCCGACGTTGCCTTTGCCGTGCAACCGCACGCTCACCGCGCCAGCTTCCATGTCGCGGGCGCCGATCACCAGCATCGTGTGGACCTTGGCCTTCTCAGCTTCGGCAATCTTGGCCTTGATCGGGTCGGTGCCGAAATCGCTGCTCGCGCGCACCATGTTCGCGCGGAGCTCGTTCACGATGGGTTGCGCGTAGTTCACCAGCGCCGCGTCGTCGTTCAGCGTCAACACCCGCACCTGGTCGGGCGCCAGCCAGAGCGGGAAATTGCCGGCGTAATGCTCGATGAGAAACCCAATGAACCGCTCGTGAGTGCCCAGCGGCGCGCGATGAATGCACAACGGCGTCTTCTCCGTGTTGTCCTTGTCCTTGTAGACGAGGCCGAACCGTTTCGGCACGGCGAAGTCCACCTGGTTCGTCGCCAGCGTGAACTCGCGGCCGATCACGCTCCAGACCTGCACGTCGATCTTCGGTCCGTAGAAGGCGGCTTCGTTAGGCACCTCGATGTAGTTAATCTTCGAGTCCTTCAACACCTGCCGGACCATGTCCTCCGTCTGCTTCCACAGCTCGGGTTCGTTCACGTATTTCTTGCCCAG
>DATJOW010000190.1:0-4796 GCA_035506715.1 Candidatus Acidiferrum sp.
GCCGCCCGCCAAGTGGTGAACTCGGTTTACGTGGATGACAAGCTGAAGGATTACATCGTGGACGTCGTGCTGGCGACGCGCGATCCCAAGCATTACGGAATCGATCTCAACGGCTACGTCCGGTACGGCGCCTCGCCGCGGGCCACCATCGCGCTCACCCTGGCCGCGCGTGCGGGAGCGTTTCTGAGCGGACGCGGTTATGTCACGCCGCAGGACGTGAAAACCTTCGCCCTTGACGTGCTGCGCCATCGCGTCGCCGTCAGTTACGAGGCCGAGGCGGAGAACATCAGCTCCGAAAACATCATCAGCAAGGTGCTGGAGACGCTGCCCGTTCCCTGAACGGCATCATCGAACCGGCAAAGGAAACCCATATGAACACCGACCAGGCCCGGGAAATCCTGAAAAAGGTGCGCGCCATCGAAATCCGCACCAACCGGCTCGTCAACGATTCGCTCGCGGGCCAGTATCACTCGGTCTTCAAGGGCCGCGGGATGGATTTCGACGAGGTGCGGGAATACACGCCCGGCGACGAGGTGCGCACGATTGACTGGAACGTGACCGCCCGCACCGGTCACCCATTCATCAAGAAATTCACCGAGGAGCGCGAGCTGACCATCATGTTGCTGGTGGACGTGAGCGCCTCCGGCAACTTCGGGTCCGGCGCGCAGAGCAAGCGCCAGATGGCCGCCGAACTGGCCAGCGTGCTGGCGTTCTCCGCCATTCGCAACAGCGACAAGGTCGGCTTGATCCTGTTCAGCGACCAGATCGAGCAGTACATCCCGCCGAAGAAGGGCCGCCAGCACGTGCTCCGGGTCATCCGCGAGGTGCTGTGTTTCGAGCCGCAGTCGCGCGGCACGGACATCGTCCGCGCGCTCGATTTTGCCAATCAAATCACCAGCCGCCGCGCCATCCTGTTCGTGGTTTCGGACTTTGAATTTCCCGACCCGGAGAGGTCGCTGGCCGATCTGCGCCGGGCCGTTCGCCTGGCCGGCCGCCGGCACGACGTCGTGGCCCTGCACGTGCACGACCGGCGCGAAGGGGAACTGCCCGATGTCGGACAGTTGACCATTGAAGACGCCGAATCCGGTGAGTTGGTCGAAATCAACACCGCTGACCCGTGGGTGCGCCAGCGCTTTGCGGAACTGGCGCAGGCGCGGGGGGAGAACCTTCGCCACACGCTGGCCAGCGAAGGAGTGGATTCCCTGAACCTGGACACACGCGAATCATTTGAGCCGGCCCTGCGCGCCTTTTTCAAAAACCGGCAAAGGAGATTGCGAGTATCATGAAAATCACCCGTTTTACAGCTTATGCCCGGCACGGATTGTTGGCGCTCGGCCTGTGGCTCGGCGCGACCAGCATCTTCGCGGCTGCGCCGTCCGCCCCGTTCCACACCAATACGGCCCCCGCCCCAGCCGCCCCGGCGCAAACCGCTTTGACACCGGCCGCACCTGTGGCTTCACCGGTCCTCCTTGCCAGTGAAGACATCCGGGATATCCGGCAGCCCAGACATGTCCCCACCCACCGGTTCTGGACTGTGGTCGCGGCCGGTGTCATTACCCTGATTGCCCTCGGGCTCGCGCTGCGCTGGTGGTTGTACCACGGCAAGTTCTTCGAGACGCAACCGCACGAAATCGCCCTGCAATATCTGGACGAGGCCCGGCGGCTGATCGATCCCGACCGCACCCGGGAATACTGCTTCGAGGTTTCACAGATCATCCGGCGGTACATCGAGGACCGCTTCCATATCCAGGCGCCCCAATTGACCACGGAAGAGTTTCTCCGCGAGTTGACCGTCTCGCCGGATGCCCTCCTGGCCGCCCACCGCGCGCTGCTGGCCGGCTTTCTGCAACATTGCGACCTGGCCAAGTTCGCCGGCTGGTATTACTGCCGGCCCGATCTGGAAGCCATGCACCTGAGCGCCGAAGAGTTTGTGCGCCAGACCATACCGAGCCGTTCGGACACGGACCCGAACCGCGCGACTGCGGCTCCCGGAAAGAACCCGGATACGCTGCTACGCCGGCATCTGGCAGAACCCCCCAAAACGACCGCTTAACCCGAAAGGCAGACTCGTGAAAACACTTCCCTCTCGAAATGCCTGGACCCTGCAATCGGTGAAGGACGCAACAGGCCGGCGTCTCCTGACCGTCAGTCGCGAGCTGCCACTACCGGTTTCCCGGCGGCCGAGCATCCGCCGGCACAAAGGAGGAACAAAACTGGCCGTGACCTTTGCCACGGAAGAGTTGTCCGGGTTCAAACCGGCCATCCGCGTGGTTTCCTGATTCAACACCAAAACCTTTAAAACCTATGATCCGCTTCCTGAATCCCGAACTGCTGTGGCTGCTGGTGCTGCTCCCGTTGCTCGCGCTGTGGCAGGGACGCCAGGGCCGCGTGGCCGCCGTTGAATACTCGAACGTGGAAATTGCCCGCGCCGTCGCCCGGGAAACGCGCAGCCGCCCGGCCCGCTGGACGACGCTGTTGCGCCTGCTCGTCGCGGCATTGCTCATCGCCGGCCTGGCCCGGCCCCAGTTCGGCCGGGGCCGCGCCGAGGTGCAGGCCAGCGGCGTGGATTTGATGCTCGCCCTGGACGTGTCCGGCTCCATGGAAGCGTTGGATTTCACGCTCAACGGCCAGCCGGTCAGCCGCGTCGAAGTGGTCAAGTCGGTCGTCGGTAAATTCATTGAAGCCCGGCCCGACGACCGCATCGGCCTGATCGCGTTCGCCGGCGCGCCGTATCTCGTCAGCCCGCTCACCTTGGACCACGACTGGCTCAAACAGAACTTGGAGCGCGTCCGCGTCGGGCTCGTCGAAGACAGCACCGCCATCGGCTCGGCGATCGCCACGTGCGTCAACCGGCTGCGCGACCAGCCGTCGAAATCGAAGGTCGTCGTCCTGTTGACGGACGGAATGAACAACGCCGGCAAGGTCGCGCCGCAGACCGCCGCCGAGGCCGCCAAGGCGATGGGGGTAAAAGTTTATACGATTGGCGCCGGTGTGCGCGGCGAGGCGCCCGTGCCGGTGAAAGACCAGTTCGGCAATCAGCGCGTCGTCATGGCCAAAGTGGACGTGGACGAAGCGGCTTTGCAGAAGATCGCCGATGAAACCGGCGGCAAATTTTTCCGGGCCACGGACACCGATTCGCTCAAGAAAATTTACGCCGAGATTGATCGGATGGAAAAAACCACGCATCCGGTGAAGAAGTTTGAAAAATATCACGAGCTGTTTGCCTTCGCGGTGGTGCCCGGCCTCCTGTTGCTCGGCCTGACGCTGGGCCTGGAGCAGACCCGATTCCGCCGTCTGCCGGGAGCCTGAGCGACCGGAGGAAAATTTGAAATTCACAATCTTTGCAATCGGAGAACGCCTATGAAATTTGCCCAACCCCTCTGGCTGCTGGCCGGATTGATGGCCTGCGCCGCCCTGGCGTGGCGGTACCGCCGGTTTGATGCCCGGCAGCGCGCCGAACTGACGCAGTTTGCCTCGGCCAGCCTCGTCGCGCAACTCACCGCCTCGGTCAGCCCAGCCCGCCGGAGCTTCAAACGTGCCCTGGTCATCGCCGGCGTCGCCTGTTTGGCCGTCGCGCTGGCCCGGCCGCTGGCCGGCTTCCGCTGGGAGGAGACCCGGCGCAAAGGCCTGGACTTGATGTTCGCCGTGGACACTTCGAAAAGCATGCTCGCGCAGGATGCGAAGCCGGACCGGCTCACCCGCGCCAAAATGGCCGTGGAGGATTTGCTGGCGAGGCTGGACGGCGACCGGGTCGGCCTGGTGGCGTTTGCCGGGAACGCCTTCCTCCAATGCCCGCTCACGCTCGACTACGACGCCTTTCGCCAATCGCTCGACGCGCTCGACACGAAAATCATCCCGCGCGGCGGTACGGACATCGCGGCGGCGATTCGCGAAACTACAGCCGCGCTCGAGGGCAACGGGAACAACGAACGCATCCTCGTGTTGCTCACCGACGGCGAGGACCTGGAAGGCAGCGCCCTGGATGCGGCCCGCGCCGCCGCCAAGAACGGCCTGAAAATTTTCACCGTGGGCGTCGGCAGCACGAGCGGCGAGTTGATCCCCGTCGAGGATGAAACCGGGGCAACACAGTTCCTGAAGGATGCTTCCGGCCAATTTGTCAAGTCGCACCTCGACGAGGCGATGCTGAAGCAAATTGCCGAGGCCACCGGTGCGATTTATCAACCCCTCGGTCAACAGGCGCAGGGTCTGGAGATGATTTATTCCCAAGGACTGGCAAAGTTCACCCGGCACGAACTCGCCTCGCGGATGCAAAAGGTTTACCTTGAGCGCTTCCAGTGGCCGCTCGCACTCGGCCTGCTGTGCCTGGTCGCTGAACCGCTCTTCGGCATCCGCCGGCGCAGGGCCGTAAATCCCTCCCGGACCACGCCGCGGCCGGCGCTCGCCGCGTCGTGGAACCGCATGGCCCGCCCGGCGGCTGCCGCGGCCGTCACCTGGCTGGTCGCGGCCCACCCGGCCCAGGCGTCGGTCCGGACCGCGGAGCAGGCGTTTCAAAAGGGAGACTACGCCCGCGCCGAACAGGAATACCGGCAGGCGGCAGCGAAGAATCCGAACCAGCCGGTCCTGCAATTCAATCACGGCGCTGCGGCGTACAAATCAGGCGGGTTTGACCAGGCCGCCGAGTCGTTTGCCAGGGCCATGAAGACCGACGACCTGACCTTGCAACAGGACGATTATTACAATCTCGGCAACACGCAATATCGCCTGGGCCAGAAAACCGAAAAGGCCAACGCCCAGGAAACCATCAAAACCTGGGAGCAGTCAGTCCAGTCCTATGA
>DATJOW010000191.1:0-7389 GCA_035506715.1 Candidatus Acidiferrum sp.
TCTTGATGCATTATCTGCTGTCGCTGCCCATGCGCCGCCGCGACCGCGCGCTGTTCTTTCTCGACCTGCTCGAAACCGTCCTGCAGCGCGGCCAGCCGGTGGAGCCGGCCATCGTTTCGGCCGCCGAAAATCACGATCGGGCCATCGGCGTCCGCTTCTTCCTGATGGCGGCCCAGATCGAAAACGGCGCCCGGCTCGGGGAGGCGCTGGAACGGGAGCCGCGTTTTCTGCCGCCGCAAATCAACGCCATTCTGCGGGCCGGCGAGAAATTCGGCGACCTGAAGAAGGTGTTGCCGGCCTGCCGCGAGGTCCTGCGCGCCGCGCCGGACACCGTGCGCTGCACGATGCATTACATGGTGGGCATCCTGATGCTGTTCGCGCCCATCGCTTGCTGGCTGATTTGCCTGGTGGCGGTGCTGGTCATTCCCAAGTTCAAGGAAATCGCCGCGGGCTCGGCCACTCAATTATGGCCGCTCACGACCTTTGTCTTTGGGCACACGTTCTGGATCGTGGCCTATGAAATCGTGCTGTTCTGCGTGCTGGTTGCCATCACCATCATCTACATCGGCGGGCCGGGCCTCGTCCGCTGGTTCCAATTCCGCCGCCTGCCGGCCGTGGACGCACTCACCTGGCTTGTGCCGTGGAAACGCAAGCAGTTGCTGCGCACCTTCTCGGCCATGCTCGCGGTGCTGCTCGACAACGGGGTACCGGAAGCCGAGGCCGTCCGCCTGGCCGGCGAGTGTACGGCCAATGAAATTTGCCGCCGGCGCGCCGGGCGCGTCACCGCCGCCCTTGAACGGGGCAACAAACTGGATGCGGCCATTGCCGCCTTTGACGACAACGGGGAATTTCATTGGCGGCTCACCAATGCGGTCCATGCGCACGGCGGATTTTTGAAGGCGCTGCGCGGCTGGCATGAGGCCCTCGAGGCCAAGGCTTTTCAACAGCAGGAGGCCGCCACCCACGCTTTCACCAGCGGGCTGGTCATAGTCAACGGCGTGTTAGTGGGCCTGATTGCGACCGCGGTGTTTGGCATTCTGATTGTCATGATCAAAGCGGCAGGCGAATTATGATGCTTCCAAGGACCAGACCCTTTTCGGTGCGGAACCGGCCTCGGCGCGGATTCATGATGGTGGATTTGCTGGTCGGCCTGGCCCTGCTCGCGGCGACGATCCTGCCGCTGGCCTTTTTCTATGTGAAAGAAACCCGGGTGCTCCGGGCTGACTACTTTCATGCCGTGGCGATGGAAATTGTGGACGGCGAGATGGAGCTCCTGACCGCGGGCGAATGGCGGAAGCTGCCGGATGGGTCGCAACCGTACGCGGTTCATGCCCAGGCTGCCGCCAGCCTGCCGCCCGGTCATTTTCTACTGACGAAAACCGGCCAACATTTGCGCCTGGAATGGGCCCCGACGTGGCGGCAGGGAATCCGGCCGGTGGTCCGGGAGGTGACCGTCAAATGAGATTGTGCTCCTCAACCGCTCCCATCCGGACCCGTCGTGGCTATCTTTTCATTGAGTGCCTGGTCTACCTGTCCGTGTTCGTGGTCGTTTTCAGCCTTGCGCTCGGCGCATTTTATGTTTGCTGGGATCATTCGAAGGCGTTGCACCTGGCCACGGATGACATCACCGCCGCCTTGCACGCCGGCGAACGCTGGCGGGCGGATATCCGCGGAGCGACCGGGAACATCATCGGCGAAACCATTCCGGGCGGCGAGCAATTGCACATTCCCGGGGGAACCAATGACATTATCTACCGCTTCGGCGATGGTGAGGTCCGCCGCCAGATCGCGGGCTCCGGCTTTTCGGAATTGCTGCTGTCCAGCGTCAAGGCCTCGGACATGGTGAACGAAACGCGCGGCCCGGTGGACGCCTGGCGCTGGGAATTGTGCTTGACGCCGCGCCGCAAAGAAACCCGCCTGCCGCTGGCCTTCACGTTCGAGGCCGCCGCCCGGCCGACACCATGAACACGCGTTCAACCAACCTTTCGGGACGCCGTCCGCAACGCGGTTCGGTCGTGCTGATCCTCCTCATTTTGTTGACGATTATGACGTTGCTGGCCTCGGCCAACAGCCGGGCCCTGATTCAATTCCACCGCGAAGTCAACCTGCTCGAAAAACGGCAGATCGAGCGGCTGGACAAGGCGCAGGTCGTCGCCGCGACCAACATCGTTTCGATGGCACACGTGGATGCAAAATGAACACGGACGCCGAAGCCAAGATCCGGATGCTGAAGAACTCGCTGCGCTGCTTCGTGTGCGGATTGCTCGGTTTGCTGCCGGTGATCGGCGTGCCGTTCGCCTTTGCCGCGCTGGTCCTGTCCGGCCAGGTTCGCACGGGGCAGAAAAAACACTGGAACGCCGCCCGCCCCTACTGGCTTTGCGGCGTCATCAGTGCGGTGGCGGGGCTCCTTTTTTGGGGCTTCCTCTTCTCGCTCATCCTGTATCATATGGCCACCCGCAACCGCGCTGACGATTGAACGGCCTTTTGCTTCAGGATTTGGGCAGTTTTTCCTCCACGGCTTCGCACAGGACGTGGAAGAGCAGCTTGTGGCCTTCCTGGATGCGGGCGGTGTCGCTGCCGGCCACCAGGAGCTCGAGCGTGGCCAGGCCCTTGGTGAACCCGCCGTCGCGGCCGAGGAAACAGATGCCTTGGACACCCAACCGCTTGGCTTCCTCGAGCGCGCGTTTGACATTTTTGGATTTGCCGCTGGTGGTGAACGCGATGACCAAATCGCCCGGCTGGGCCAGGCCCCAGATTTGCCGGGCAAAGATTTCGTCGGCCGGGTAATCGTTGCAGACGGCGGTCATGAATTCGCCGTTGGCCGTGAGCGAGATGGCCGGGTACGGCCGCCGGTCCTCGCGGTAGCGGCAGAGGAACTCGGTGGCCAGGTGCGTGGCGTCGGACGCGCTGCCGCCGTTGCCGCAGATGAGCAGTTTATGGCCGGAGGTGAGGCAGGCCAGGACCATTTTTACGGCGCGGTCGAGCGGCTCTTCCAGCGCGCGGAGCCCGCGGAAGGTCGCGATGGAATCTTCAATCGCCCGTTGCAGTGGTGTCATGCGCCGAGATTAGTGGTTGGCCATTGAAAGAAAAGACGAAATGCGGTATCGCTTGAACATGACCCGTCGGAGCAGAAGTTCAGCCTTCACCCTGATTGAACTGCTGATGGTCATCGCCATCATCGGAATTCTGGCAGCGCTGTTGCTGACGGCAGTGGGGCAAGCAATGAATCGGGCCAGGCAAATTCATTGTGTCAGCAATTTGCGCCAAATCGGTATCAGCCTGCAAAATTTTGTCGCCAATAACCACGCTTATCCTTCATGGAGAGGCGGCACAAATAGTGATAACTCCGGCATCTGGTTTGTTCAACTTGAGCGCGGAGGATTTGACAATGCGAGCCCCCGATCGAAATTTGTCAGCGAAGGAGTGTGGCGTTGCCCGACGGCAAGAAGAAGTTTCAGTTGGCCCTACCGGAACGCCATTCCAGTTTCTTACGCTTACAACACTTATGGGGGTGCTCCGGTTGGTCACAATCCACCGATCGGTGACCGACAATTGCAGCTTGGACTGTTTGGTTTTTACGATCGAAGCACCCGAATAACCACGCCGGTTGGGGACTCTGATGTGGTTTGTCCAAGCGAAATGATGGCCATAGGTGACAGTATTGTCGGTGGACTTGATTTTATGCGCGAAGATTTGGCCTATCTGGAACAACGCGGCGCCTACGCCCGCCACCAAGGCAAACTCAACGTGGTGTTTTGCGACGGCCACGTTGAATCGCCGACGCTGAACTTTCTTTTTGTGGACACCAGCGATGCTGCTTTGGTCCGTTGGAACCGCGATCACCTGCCGCACCGAGAACGGCTAGCACCTTAGATTTGGAAGGCGCGGACATGTCCGCGCTTTGAAAGCGGCGACACGTCGCCGCCCTTCAAGCTGGGAAGCACTTGAGAATTTCCGCCGCGCCGGTTATCTTCTCCTCATGCCGATTTACGAATTTCATTGCGACAAGTGCGAGCGTGACAGCGAAATCCTGGTGCGCTCGAGCGATTGGAAAGCGGCCGCGTGCCCGCATTGCGGGTCAAAGAAGCTGACCAAGAAATTTTCCACCTTCGCCTCTGCGGGTGCCGGCGAAAATCATTCCAAGGGCAATGGTGGCGGCGGGCATTGCTGCGGGGGCGGCTGCCACTGCCATTGAAACATGTGGTAGCACCCGCGTCACGCGGGTGGTTTCGGGCGTCGCGCCCGAAACTTGTTCATAACGGAAACAACCCATTGATATGCCGGCTGGTCGCGCTTCGAAGGCGCGCGTGCCATCGCAATTCGGCGGGACGCCGAATTGAACCCGCAGGGCGCGGGTGCTACCGACAAATTTCCCTGGCCTTCACCCCCGTCAAATCTTCCACTGCCCAATCGGGCTGGTGCCGTTTCAAGTCGTCCAGCTTCGCCCCGCCGGTGGCCACGGCGAGCACCCGCGCGCCGATGAATTTTCCGCACCGGATGTCAAACGGCGTGTCGCCCACCACCACCACCTCCTCCGGCCGCAAATCTCCGCCCACCACCCGGCGGCCGCGCTCGAACGCTGCGGCGGCGATTTGATCACGGTCCTCGTGGTCATCGGCAAATCCGCCAAACTGGAATCGTTCCCACAGTCCGTAGCGGCGCAACTTGATTTCGGCACCGAGCCGGATGTTGCCGGTGAGCAGGCCGAGCGTCGGCGGCTGCGGCAGCGCGCGCAGGCCATCGATGAACTCTGGCACGCCCCGGCAGATTTCGCCGTTGCTTTGGGCGACGATATGGTCGAGCCAGAAGACGAACCGGCTGAAAAAGCGCTCGAAATTCTCCGGCGTGGCGGGGATGCGCTGGTACCCGAAAAATTCCCTGACCAGGCTCACGTCGGTGCGCCCGGCGAATTTAATTTTTTCGACGCCGTCGTGGGCGTTGAACTCGGTGGCAAAGGTTTTGGCAAAAGCCTGCGAGCCGGCCCGGCCCGTGTGCACGAGCGTGCCGTCAACGTCGAATAAAACCAATCGCACCATAGCCGGACAGCATGCCGGAATCTACTGTTACCCGCGAGATTTTTTGGGCAGGCGGCAAAGCCTGGGAGCGCCGCCGTCCCGGCGGCGAGTCATTGGCTGGTGGAAACACGCCGGCGGGCGCCGGCGCTCCCGGGGGGCAAGCTTTCGGATTGCGCACGGGGCAGCGGGCGCGATAATGCTGTTCTGATTTCATGAACGATTGGAACATTCAGTCCCGCGCCCACGCTTGCGAGGCGTGCAGCCAGCCCTTTACCGACCGGCAGGTTTATCACACGCTGTTGTTCGAGGAGCTGCCGGACCTGCGGCGCTCGGACATCTGCGAACCTTGCTGGCAAAAGCAGAATCCTGGGGACCCGCGCCAGCGGGCCGGCTTCATTTCGCATTGGCAGGGTATTTACGAGGCCCCGGCGCCGCCGGCGGACCCGATTCACAAGGACACCGCCGAGACGCTGTTGCGGAAGCTGATCGAGCAGAATGATCCGCGCTACGCGCCCGCTGGATACATTCTCGCCGTCATGCTTGAGCGCAAACGCGTGCTCAAAGTGAAGGAACAGATCGTCAGCGAGGGCAAGCGCGTGTTTGTTTACGAGCAGGTTGGGACCGGCGATGTGTTTACCATTGCCGACCCGAACCTGCGGTTGGACCAGTTGGAAGCCGTCCAGCGCGACGTAGCCCAGTTGCTGGAACACGGCTTGAATCCGCCGGAGCCCGCCGGTGAAAGTCTTGCGCCCGCAGCGGAACAACCGTCGGCGATCGAAGCTCCCGAAGGCGTACCGCCGGCGTAACTTTACGATTTATGATTTACGATTTACGATTGGCCCGGAGCAGCGCGGATGGTCGGCCAATCATCCGTCACAAATCATAAATCAAAAATTGCTTATTGTGCCCGACCTCTCCGAATTCCAGACCAGCCTGGGTTACGCCTTCCGCGACGAGGGTCTGCTGCGGCTGGCGCTGACGCATCCGTCGGTCGCGCACGAGGCCGGCACGCCGTCGCCGCACAACCAGCGGCTGGAATTTCTCGGGGACGCCGTGCTGCAGCTGGTGCTGACGCGCGCGTTGTACGAGAAATTTCCCGAGTTTGACGAAGGACCGCTGACCAAGGCGCGCGCCAAGCTGGTGAACCGGCGCACGCTGGCCGAGCATGCGCGATCGCTGGGCCTGAGCCCATACCTGATTTTGAGCCGGGGCGAGGAAATCAACGGCGGCCGCGAGCGCGCCTCCACGCTGGCGGATGCGTTCGAGGCCGTGCTGGGCGCCATTTTTCTCGACGGCGGGTTCGAGGCGGCGCGCGAGTTTATTCTGCGCGAATTCGGCGCGGCGTTCGGCAAATTGAGCGTGCTGCCCATCATCGAGAATCCCAAGGGCGAATTGCAGGAGCTCTTGCAGGCGCGCTCGCCCGCCGCGCCGGAATACCAGGTGGTTTCCGCGACCGGGCCGGACCACGACCGGGTGTTTGAATGCACGGTCCAACACGAAGGCGTGGAGCTGGCGCGCGGGCGGGGCAAAAGCAAGAAAGCCGCCGAGAGCGATGCGGCCCTGGCGGCATTGAAAAAGTTGCGGGTGGAATCGGAAAAGTAAAAACCACGCCGTCGGGTCACCTTTCGCCCAAGATATTGCCGGAGGAGATTTTAAAACCGGTTTTCTCCGGCACGGTAGGCCTCTGGGCATCCGCCAGGTCATTGTTGACGAACAGGTTTTGTTCCTGGACATCGTCCAGCGACAGAAAAGTGCCGGTGCCGGCCGCGGCCTCGCAATTGCGGATGGAAACTTTCTGACCATGTTGCAGGGCGATGGCGGCATTGGCCCCGGCCTTTTGCGCCTGCCGCCCTTTGAACCCGTCAATCGTCAGGTCGGCAAAATTCTCGCAATGAATCCCGTCGGAAAAATAATCGGGGAGCGCGTCCGCCCATCGCAGGTCGAAGCCGTGGATTTGCAGCCCGTCCACATGTTGGGCGTAGAGGCCCGGGATGTCGTGCCGGAAAATCGCGGTGGCCATGCCGCCGCCCAATCCGCGCAGGTCAAAGTTGCCACCCACCCGGTCGCTGTTCGCGCCGCCATGGAGCCGGAGGCGAATCCGATCGAAGGAAATATCATGGATGACGCTGGCGGCGGTTCCATAAATCATGATGCCGCTTTCGCTGTCGGCCGTGATGTCGGAAAAGTGAATATCGCGGATTTGGGCGGCGCCGCCCAGGTCAGGGCTGACCGAAAGATATATGGGTTCACCTTTGCCCCACCAATGGCCGTTGAACAGCCGGGTCTGGAGGATGATATGGGAAAACGAGGCGTTGTCGGCCGACCCGTAAACAGCGATGCCGCGGTTCGAATCACTGATGACGAGGTTGTCAAA
>DATJOW010000192.1:0-3625 GCA_035506715.1 Candidatus Acidiferrum sp.
TGCTGGACGCGGCGCTCAAGGCCTTTCGCACCTCCATCATCGCGAGCATCGTCCTCACATCCTGGGCCAACCCCTGGCTCGGCGCGGCCTGGGCGCTCGTCGTCATCGCGTTCTGTTACCTGATCGCCGGCTGGTCGTTCCGCCTGTCGCACTTCGGCCTCGTGTTCGTCTGGGATTCTCTCACCCGCCGGCGCCGGCGCTTTGTGCCCGCCCCGGTCGCGAATAAAATGTTCCTGGGCCGCCGAATCAGCAAAGTACCCGCCAGGACGTATGGCAAACTGAGCCGTGATGAGCAAGGACGCCTGGTTTTCCGCTACCGCCCGTGGCTGATCTTGCCCGCCCGGGCCTTTACCTTACCCGAAGCCGGCTACGCCGTCGGCAAGGGGATGTTCTTTTCGGAGATCTTCCAACTCGATGGCGATAGCGAACGCGTCGCTTTCCTGCTGCCGCCGCGTTACCGCTCGCACGAGCAACAGCTTGTCGCCCTTTACGGTTTTGTTGACGTGCGCCCGACCGGCCTGCACGCCGCGTGGCAGTGGCTGAAAAGCCTGTTTGGCGGCAGAACCCGGGCGGAGGCGGCCGCCTGACGGAATGCGGAAGGCGTCCGGCTTGATCCGGAGGCCGGCTCGACGCAACATGGGGCTGTGCAGATTAAAAGGACAAACGTTGCCATACAGCTCGACGCGTTCCTGCGCCGGAAACCGAAGCTCGGTCGCGGCGTTTATATCGCCGGAACCGCGGTGGTGATCGGCGACGTGACCCTCGGCGCGCATTCCAGCGTTTGGTATGGCGCCGTGTTGCGCGGCGACATCAACCGCATCGTCGTCGGCCACCACACCAATATCCAGGACAACGCCGTACTGCATCTCGCGGACGAATTTCCCTGCCTCATCGGCAACTGGGTCACCGTCGGTCACAGCGCCATCGTCCACGCCTGTAAGGTCGGCGACGAAACGCTGGTGGGCATGGGAGCGGTGATTCTGGACGGAGCGGTCATCGGCAGGCAGTCGCTCATCGGCGCCCGGGCGCTGGTGAAACAAGGCATGAAGGTCCCGCCCGGCTCGCTCGTCTTGGGCGCGCCGGCGCGGATCGTGCGCCAGTTGACCCCAAAGGAACGCGCGGGGTTGAAACGGTGGTCGGAGAAGTATGTGCAAAATGCGGCCTACTGCCTGAAGCACGGAATCCGGGCAGACAAAGAATAGACTGGGATTCGGTTGAATTTTACTGGCGCTTCTGCCACCAAAGCTGGCCGGTTGCGCCCATATAAGCCCCCACTGCGGCATTGATGAGTGTGAAAACCAATCCCACGATGTTCAGGATAAGTCCGGCAATGGCGATTCCCCGGCGGCTCGATTTGATGCCTTTAGCCGACAACACCAGCCCCACAATCGTGATCGGCAGGCCGAACAGGGGGACGCACCAGGCCAGCATCCCGATTATGCCCAAAATAAAACCCGCAGTTGCCAGGCCCGTAGGATTTTCCGTTGGTTGGTTTTCCATAAAGACGGTTTCAAAAGTTGTTTGGACATTTCTTGGGTTTAACCGCGTTGGTCAAGCCCCAAAAGCGCCAGTAGTAAGCTGCCTTACGGTTTGGGTGGGGCGAGCGTCCTCGCGAGCCGGCTTGTCAGGAGCTTCGCCCCACCGAAGCAGCCCAGCCCCAAAGCGCCATCACTTGCGCAGCATTCCCGGCAGCCCGCCGCCCATGCGGGCCATCATCTTCTGAAATTTGCCCATCTTCTTCATCATCTGCTGCATCTGCCCGAACTTGTTCAGCATCGTGTTCAACTCGGTCACGCTCACGCCGCTGCCCGCGGCGATGCGACGACGGCGGCTGGCGTTCAGGATGGCCGGATTCAATCGTTCCTTGGGCGTCATGCCGCAAATCATCGCTTCCATGTGTTTGAATTCCTTTTCCTGTTTCGACAGGTCGCCCTGCTGCTTCAACAGCTCGGCGCCGCCCGGCAACATGCCCACAATGTTTTCCAGCGACCCCAGCCTCTTCATCTGGCGCAGTTGCTCGAGAAAATCCTCCAGCGTGAACTGGCCCTTGCGCATCTTTTCTTCGAGGCGCTTCGCGTCCTCCAAGTCCACGGATTCGACAGCTTTTTCAACCAGGCTGACGACGTCACCCATCCCGAGGATGCGCGACGCCATACGCTCGGGATGAAAAGGCTCGAACTCGTCCAGCTTTTCCCCCACGCCGGCGAACTTGATGGGTTTGCCGGTCACCGCCTTCAGGCTCAAAGCCGCGCCACCGCGCGCGTCGCCGTCGAGCTTCGTCAAAATCGAGCCGGTGATTTGCAGGGCCTGGTCGAAATGCGTGGCCACGTTGACGGCTTCCTGCCCGGTGGCGGCGTCGAGCACGAGCAGAATCTCCTGCGGCTTCACCAGGTCGCGCAGGCGCACGAGTTCCTGCACCAGCGGCTCGTCGATTTGCAGCCGGCCGGCGGTGTCGAAAATCAGCACATTGCGGCTGTTGGCCTTCGCGAAAGCGAGCGCTTCGCGGGCGATTTTCAGCACGTCGGTTTCGCCGCGTTTCACAAACACGGGGAGCTCAAGCTGCTTGCCCAGCGCTTCCAACTGGTCCATGGCGGCCGGGCGATAAGCGTCGGCGGCCACGAGCAACGGCTGTCGCCCCTGTTTCTGGAGCAGGCGGGCCAGCTTGCCGCTGGAGGTGGTCTTGCCGGATCCATGCAGTCCGATCAGCAGAAGACAGCTGGGGCTGGCGCCGAGGTTCAAGCCCGCATTGGTTGAGCCGAGCAATTCCACCAGTTCGTCGTGAATAATTTTGATGATTTGCTGGCCGGGCTGGATGCTTTGGACGACTTCGGCGCCGATGGATTTGGTCTTGACGCGCTCGATGAAGTCGCGGGCGACCTTGAAATTCACGTCGGCTTCCAGCAGGGCCATACGAACCTCGCGCAGGGAATCGGCGACGTTGGCCTCGGAAATTTTTCCGAGCCCGCGCAGATTACGAAAGGCGTTCTGGAGTTTGCCGCTTAGCGCATCAAACATGGTTTCAGCTTAACCCAGCGGTGCGGCGACGCAGAGCAAATTTTTCCGGAAAAACCCAAAGCGTTGCCATCGCGAAACCGGCGGCCCTGATGAGTTAAACTGGCCTGTGGCGCGCAAAAGGTGAATTGACGTAATGATGAAATGGCTAGACAATGAGCGCTTCAGAAGGTTCAAGACAATCCTTCGGCCAGCCTGGGGGTTCCGTGGAACATTGACGGAAGGCAATGAAATGAATTTTGCGAAAGTCACAAAGGCGTTGTTCGCGTTGGTCACAATTATCACGGTGCTGGCGATGAGCGGTTTTTGTCAATCCTCGTCTCCCATCCGTTCCGGGTTCGATCAGCAGATACTGGATCGGAATGACGATGATTCGACGGGCATCGTCCCCATGGGTTTCCTGATTGATTTTTATGGCAATAGCCACGAAACGCTTTTTGTGAACAACAACGGCAATGTGACCTTTGACAATCCGCAATCAACCTATTCCCCCCAGCCGCTGGCCAGCCTGGGATTTGATATCATCGCTCCTTTTTGGGCCGACGTGGATACCCGCGATGCGGCATCCGATGTGGTTACATATGGGACCGACACCGTAAACGGGAGCGCAGCT
>DATJOW010000193.1:0-30100 GCA_035506715.1 Candidatus Acidiferrum sp.
CGACAACGGAGCTTTCCCCTATTTTGCCAATCCGGCCGCCTCGGCTTCCGAGGCGCGCTCGTGGTCGGTCGGGCTGAACTGGTATCTGAACCGGAACATCCGTGTGAACGCGAGCTACGCCCGCACCGACTTCGACGGAGGCGGCAAAGCCACGGGCAGCGCGGCCAATTCCGCTCCCGGCAGCGTCACCGGCCATGCCGAGGAGGTCTTCTTTACCCGCGTGCAGATCGCCTTTTAAACGAACCTCAACCTAATCTCCGATTTCATGAAAATGCTGTTAAAAATTCTGGTTCCGCTGGCCTTCACCCTGGCCGTGGCAGTCGATGCCAAGGACGTCAAACTCCTGAACGTTTCCTACGATCCCACGCGCGAATTGTACCAGGAGTACAATGCGGCGTTCGTCAAATACTGGAAGGCCAAGACCGGTAACGACGTGGTCGTTGCCCAGTCGCACGGCGGCTCCGGCAAACAGGCCCAATCCGTAATTAATGGCCTTGAAGCGGACGTGGTGACGCTGGCGCTGGCCTATGACATAGATGCGATCGCGCAACAGGCAAAGTTGCTGCCGGCCGAATGGCAGAAACGCCTGCCGGACAACAGCACGCCCTACACTTCGACCATTGTGTTTCTGGTGCGCAAAGGCAATCCCAAGCACATCAAGGACTGGGACGATATCGTAAAGCCCGGCGTCCTCGTCGTGACGCCCAATCCCAAGACCTCCGGCGGGGCCCGCTGGAATTATCTCGCGGCCTGGGCCTACGCGCTGGCCCAAAACGGCCAGGACCAAGGCAAGGCGCGCGACTTCGTCAAGCGGCTCTACAAAAACGTGCCGGTGCTCGATTCCGGCGCCCGCGGTTCAACCACAACGTTCGTCGAGCGCGGCATCGGCGATGTGCTGCTCGCCTGGGAAAACGAAGCGTATCTGGCCATCAAACAGTTTGGGGCGGACAAGTTCGACATTGTCACGCCGTCGTTGAGCATCCTGGCCGAACCGCCGGTGGCCGTGGTGGACAAGATCGCGAAAAAGCACGGAACGGCCGAGGTGGCGCAGGCCTACCTGGAATACCTTTATTCGGACGAAGGCCAGGACATTGCCGGCCGGAATTTTTATCGTCCGCGTGATGCCAAAGCCGCGGCTAAATACGCCGGCCAGTTCAGCCCGGTGAAGCTCGTCACCGTGGATGAGGTGTTTGGCGGCTGGCAGAAAGCCCAGAAAACCCATTTCGCCGACGGCGGCGTCTTCGACCAGATCTTCCAGCCTTAAAATTGATTCGCCGCGTTTTAACGATCAATATACCGTGAGAACAACCAGCATGGCCAAAAAACAATTCAGCGTTTTGCCCGGGTTCAGGCTGACGCTCGGCTACACGCTGCTTTACCTCAGCCTCATCGTTCTGATTCCGCTGGCGGCGACGTTTTGGAAAACCAGCGAGCTGACGTGGGACCAGTTCTGGCACACGGTCACCGCGCCGCGCGTGCTGGCGTCGTACCGGCTGAGCTTCGGCGCTTCGTTTCTGGCCGCGCTCCTCAACCTGTTCTTCGGCCTGCTCGTGGCCTGGGTCCTGGTGCGCTACCAGTTCTGGGGTAAACGATTCGTGGACGCGATGGTGGATCTGCCGTTCGCGCTGCCGACGGCGGTGGCGGGCATCGCGCTGACCGCCATCTATGCGCCCAACGGCTGGATCGGCCAGTGGCTGGCGCCCTTGGGCATCAAGGTGGCCTACACGCGGCTGGGCATCCTCGTCGCGCTCACGTTCATCGGACTGCCGTTCATCGTCCGCACCGTGCAGCCGGTGTTGGAGGATCTCGATCCGGGATTTGAAGAATCCGCCGCCAGCCTCGGGGCGACCCGCTGGCAGACGTTCTGGCGGGTCATCCTGCCGATGTTGCGGCCGGCGTTGCTGACCGGCTTCACCCTGGCGTTCGCCCGCGCACTCGGCGAATACGGTTCGGTGGTTTTCATCGCCGGCAACATGCCGATGAAAACAGAAATCACGCCGCTGCTCATCATCACTAAGCTGGAGGAATTCAATTACCCGGGCGCGACCGCCATCGCGGTGGTGATGCTCGTCGCTTCCTTCGGGCTGCTGCTCGCCATCAATCTGCTCCAATGGTGGAGCCATCGGCACCACACCCCGGTTTAATTTATGGTTCCCACTTCCACCCTGGCTGCTCCGCGCACCCCTTCCCGGGCCCGCGCGACGGCTGAACCGCCGTTCGTGCGCTGGCTGCTCACCGCCGCGGCGCTGTTGTTCCTTACCTTGTTTCTGTTCGTGCCGCTGGCGGCGGTCTTCGCGGAAGCGTTTGCCAAGGGCATCGGTTTTTATTTGCACACCTTCGACGACGCCAACACGCTGGCGGCGATCCAGTTGACCTTTATTACCGCGGCCATTGCGGTGCCGTTGAACTGCGTTTTCGGGGTCGCGGCGGCCTGGGCGATTGCGAAGTTCGATTTCCGCGGCAAGACCGTGCTGATCACCTTGATTGATCTGCCCTTTTCGGTTTCGCCGGTGGTTTCGGGCCTGATTTATGTGCTCTTGTTTGGCGCGCAGGGATTGCTCGGTCCGTGGCTGCTGGCGCACGACATCAAAATCATTTTCGCCGTGCCGGGCATCGTACTGGCGACGATCTTTGTGACCTTCCCATTTGTGGCGCGCGAACTGATTCCATTGATGCAGGCGCAGGGCCGGACCGAGGAGGAGGCGGCGCGGGTGCTGGGCGCGGGCGGCTGGCAGACGTTCTGGCGCGTGACGCTGCCGAATATCAAATGGGGACTGCTCTACGGCGTCATCCTCTGCAATGCCCGCGCGATGGGCGAGTTCGGGGCGGTCTCGGTCGTCAGCGGCCACATCCGCGGCCAGACGAATACCATTCCATTGCAGGTCGAAATCCTGTATGATGAGTATAATTTCAGCGGTGCGTTTGCCGTGGCGTCGCTGCTGACGTTCCTGGCGCTGATCACCCTGGCGCTGAAGACCTGGGCGGAACATAAAAACGCCGCCTTGCGCGGAACGGAAGTCTGATTCGAATTCATGAGTGTCGAGGTCCGCAATGTAACGAAGAAGTTCGGCCAGTTCACCGCCCTCGAGCGCGTGAGCCTGAAGGTCGAGTCCGGCGAACTGGTCGCGCTGCTGGGGCCGTCCGGCTCCGGCAAGACGACACTGCTGCGCATTATCGCCGGGCTGGAGTTCCCCGATGCCGGCGAAGCGCAGGTCCTGTTTTACGGCGAGGATGTCACGATGATTCCCGCGAGCCAGCGCAAGGCCGGCTTTGCCTTTCAGCATTACGCCCTCTTCCGGCATTTGAATGTCTTTGAAAACATCGCGTTCGGGCTGCGTGTCCGTCCCCGGGTCACCCGGCCCGGAGAGGCCGAAATCCGCGCGCGGGTTGACAAGCTGCTGAAGTTGATCCAGCTCGAGCCGCTGGCCCGGCGGTTTCCCTCGCAGCTTTCGGGCGGCCAGCGCCAGCGGGTTTCGCTGGCCCGGGCGCTGGCGGTGGAGCCCAAGGTTTTGCTGCTCGACGAACCCTTCGGCGCGCTGGATGCCAAGGTGCGCAAGGAATTGCGCCGTTGGCTGCGCAAATTGCACGACGAAATCCCCATCACCACCCTCTTTGTCACGCACGACCAGGAGGAAGCGCTGGAGGTGGCGGACCGCGTGGCCATCCTGCGGGATGGGCGTATCGAGCAAATCGGCACGCCGGAGGATATTTACGACAATCCGGCCTCGCCCTTCGTCTATGATTTTCTGGGCAACGTCAACCTGTTCAGCGGCCGGGTGCGCGACGGCACGGCGGTTATCGGCGATGCCGGAACCGACTTGCCGGCGGTGGTGAGTGATGCCAGCCCGGGGACCGTTGCGTTTGTGCGTCCGCACGACATCCGGGTGGAGCGCGAGCCGATTGGCCAGGCGACCCTGCCGGCCCGGGTCATCCGCACCAATGCGGCCGGGCCGTTGGCCAGCCTCGAGCTGGAGCGGCTCGACAGCCACGAACATTTCACGGTGCAATTGAGCAAGGAGCAATTCCATGCGTTGCAGCCCCGAGCCGGCGAACAGGTCTTCGTGGAACTGCGGAACGTGAAGGTGTTTACGGAAGACTATTCCATTTGAATCAGCGCCGCTTCTGGCCTGGAGAAGATTGACTTGGGTGGGCTGGTTCTTATTGTTTGCGGCATGGCCGACAAGCGTTATCGCAGTTTCGTCAAAGCCGTTTCCTGGCGGCTCACCGGCAGCGTGGACACGATGGTGATTTCCCTCCTCATCACTGGCCGGATCAAATGGGCGCTGTCCATCAGCGGCGTGGAACTGTTCACGAAGGTCGGCCTGTATTTTTTGCACGAGCGTGTTTGGGAAAAAATTCCGCTCGGCCGTATCCAGGAACCGAAGGACAAACCGACGTTTGATATTTAAGGGCGACGGGTCAGAGGGTCTTCGATTTCCTCTCGCGCGCTCACACAATCTCTCTCTCTTGTCAGTGCGTTTAAGGAGAAGCTGGGGTGGTCAACGGGATTTGAACCCGCGACAGCCAGATCCACAATCTGGGGCTCTAACCGGGCTGAGCTATGACCACCAGCCAGACCACCAGCCTAGTTTTATCCGACCCGGCCGTCAAGTTTGCAGCCACGCCAGTAGTGTCTTAATTTGGCTGCGGTTGGGTCCTGCTTATGGCTCGACGGTTGGGCCGCAGGCTCAACGCCACACCAAATTAAGACACTGCCGCCACGCCCGCCACGATCCGTCTGCCGCAACCACTTTACCCGCGAATCCAGACGCAGCGGGATGGTTTTCAAAGCCAGAGCCGTGGTCCCGGCGGAGGTCCCGAATTCATACCGTCAGGCAAATCGTTCAGGTCCCTTCCCAAACCGGCTTCTTTCCGGCCTAGCACGGTTCTTGCTCTGGCAGGTCGTAATGAAGGAAACGGATGAAAACGATTTCGAGCTGGTTGAACCGTTCAATTCGGACGGAAGTTCATTAAGCGGGGTCAGCCCGGAGGTTGCGTTCGCCTTGGGAGTTGAATGGCAAATGTTTCGCCAGCGCCTAAAAACGGGACAACCCTTCCAGATCCTCTGCCTGGCCATGAACGCCCATCGCTTGGTGAAAATGGCAGAGCGCCACCACCGTTTTGTGGAAGACCGGCCGACGCCTTGGGCCGGTTGGTCGGAGGTTTGGGTGGGCGACTATGTTGCCTGAGTCTCTGAAACCAGAACCCAAACGATGTCCTTGCGGGTTCCCTTGTCCCGGCAGTATTCACAAGGGGGAAACACCTGGCCACGGGGAATGACACGTTCAACCGAATGACCGCAGTTGCCGATCGCGCGGTAAACTCCCGAAACTTCACAGACTTGACCTGTGATCCGACTCATAAACTTCGCTCCTGATAGTAATATCCAGACTGATTAGGGTCTGCCTTCTTTTGCAGCTTTTTGCGGCATTAGTCAAGCATCTTTGCCATGAAGATGCCTCAATTTGATGTAATGGAGGCAGTGCAGTCGAACGATGGCTGAACGAAGCCAATAGGGTTGCACGCTGGGGCGCGCCAAGGTGTGGGGGATTCGAGTATTGATTCCGGTGATGCCCCGGACCCCGAGACTGCCCGGCAATTTCACCCAGCGCCAAGGACAATTCACCCCTGACTTCCGCGGTGTGTCCCCAATTCATTCCTCCGCCGGTCTTTTGTGCTAAAAGGAAGACAGACTTTAGAACCGGCGGGCGGCCGATTCCTTGGGGTGAAAAGATGCGAAAATTTGAAAATCCTGCCCCGCGGCTTCCCGGTGATGCCAAGCCGATCACCGGAGCGCCAGCCGCCTCACGACCGGGCCCACACCCGACCGGCGAGACGCCGGCAGACTCCGCCCCGCCGTCAGCGGCCAACCGGCGGTCTCCGCCTGCCAAAGCAACGCCGCCTCTCAAGTCCGGATCGGTGGTGACCAAGGTGGCAAAATTTCTCATCAAGCAGGGTCTGCATCAGCGGCCAGCCGCTCCGAAGGACGAACCAGTGCGGCAAAAGGTGATGGCGTCACTCCGGAAGAAAAGCCCGGGTCCGTAGCCCGTTGCGCGGCGGTTGGCGACTGCAATCCGCTCCTGCCTCGCAAGCGCGATTTGCCGGCAGAATACTGCCCGCACGATCTCAAGCTGCCGGGGTCAATTTCCACCGGGCCAAAAATCCCCGTCCATTTTTTGTCACCGGTTTGGTTGTTCCGGGCACGTATTCAGTACTATGATAACACACCGGAATTTGACGATGGAACATTGTACGGATGCAGAGCTGGTTTCGCGCAGCCTGGCAGGTGATCGTGATGCGTTCAGCCGGATTGTATCGCGTTACCAGGTGTTGATTTGCTCCCTGGCCTACAGCCGGATCGGCAACCTGGGCCTGAGCGAAGACGTGGCGCAGGAGACGTTTATTGTCGCCTGGAAACATCTCCGGCTCTTGCGCGAACCGGCCAAACTGCGCGCCTGGCTCTGCGGCATTGTTCGCAACTGCATTCACCGGAATCTCCGGCGGGAAGGGCGCGAACCGGTGCATGATGCCGAGTCGTTGGAAGCGGCCCAGGAAACACCGGCCGCTGAGGCGCTTCCCTCCGAGCAGACCATCGGTCGCGAAGAGGAAGCCATCCTTTGGCGTTCACTCGAAAAGATCCCGGAAACCTACCGCGAACCGCTGATCCTGTTTTATCGCCATCATCAATCCATCGAGTGCGTCGCTGCGGAATTGGAATTATCCGAAGACGCCGTCAAGCAGCGGCTGGCAAGGGGGCGCAGGCTGCTCCAGGAGGAGGTCCAGGCCTTCGTGGAGAACACGTTGAGCCGGACGGCGCCGGGGCAGGCCTTTGCGGGTGCGGTGCTGGCGGCGTTGCCGGCAGCGCCGGCGGCGGCCGCGGGCGCCGGGCTGGCTGGCAAGGGGACGGCCATGGCCAAATCGGGCGTGCTGAGTGCCTGGCTGGCCCCGCTGATCAGCCTCGTGGGCGGTATGCTGGCCCATTGGATGATTTACCGGGCCGCCCCTACCGCTGCGGAGCGCCGGGTCAAAAAGATCACGTTCGTCAGTCTTTGGGTTTTCGTGCTGGCCTGGTGTATTGGCGGCCAACTCGGGCTGCGGGCTTTGAGCCGGCATCTGGCCTGGAGCGACCACGCGTTGTTCGTCATGTTGGCGGCTTTTTGGTGGTTGTACGCCATGGTGATTGCCACGTTGTGCATTGTGATGTTCCGGCGCCTTTTCGCCATCCGCCAATTGCAGGAGACCGGGGCTGAAGCCCCTTTGCCGACTTGGAAGCCATTGACCTTGAGCCGACGGTTTGTCGTGATTGCCGGCTTGTACGCCGCCTGTTTTTGGTGGCTGATTGACCTCGCGTGGCGGGCCAACGATTTGGTTTCCACGGTCCTCATCGTCGTTACCATGAGCGCGCTCGGGGTCTGGCATTTCTGCCAGGTCCGCGGCAAGACCGGGGTGGCCGCCATGCGAACCGTCGCGGCGCATCTGGCCGGCATTTGGGCAGTGATTCTTTTGATATTGAACTGCCGACTCCAAGCATGGATCCCTGTCCTCGCCGGCGTTGACCGCGCGGAAATGTCGAGGTTGTTGCCGTTCTGGATTATCCCCGGGCTGACCCTGGCCCTGTTGCTCTGGGTGGCCCTGATTTTGGCAGTGACCAGGCCGGGACGGCGCTCTTGATTTTGGGTGTATTGAAGCAAGCTGCCCGTGCCAACCGGGGCAAACCCCTCAAGGTCGGCTGCCTGATTTCACCCCATGGGGAACCCAATTCGCCCCCTGATCCATCCGTTGTGTCCCCAAATTCTTCCTAATCGACTTATTCATGTTAAGAAGGCTAGGCGCTCCCCTCAAAGGCCCACTTGGCCTCCGGGCGCGCCGTCCGATAGGTTGACCGAAGGTATCATGCAAAAAGTGTTGACGTTGCTAGTACTCGGCGTCGGGCTGGTCTTGGTACCAGCCCGCGCCGCTTTTGCGAAAACCAATATCCTGCTTGTGTATTTCGGGCCCACAACCCGCTTGTTCAACGTTAATCTCCGTCGGTCGGTTGCGGCAGATTACCCCGGTGGCGGAAGCGGTGTCGCCCGCGCCCTAGCAGGGGCCAACCCGCCGATTCCGAATCAATACCTGCCAGCGGCCTTGAACCTGAGCGGCGCCATTTCTACCGGTGCACTTACCCTGTTGCTGCTGCAGCGCAGGCAACGCCGGAACCGCGTCCAACCGCCTCGATACTGAGGCCCATTTCCTATGGATGCCGTACCCGGTCGTGGGTCGGCTGTTGACCGTCCGGGGCCGCTAGCCGCAGAGACCAGTGCCTCGGATCATCTGTTCCGTAAACGAAATCTCACGCCAATCCCCCCTCGGCTCGGGCACCAGCTTCTTCTCCCCACCTCGCTTCAGGTGCAATTCACCCCTAAAATCCGCATTGTGTCCCTAAATCATTTTTGCCTCCGCTGGTTTATGCTAAATATCATGTACCCTCCGGTAGCGGCTGGGCCGATTTCCGGGGTTGAATGAATCTGAAATCCGAAATAACGATGAAGCCAATTGCCATCTTGACCCCTGTGTCTGGCGCAACTCCCGGGATGGCCGCGTCTCCACCACTGGGAGAATGCGTTGACCCCCAACCACGTCCGCTGGCGCCCCCGCCGCCGGTCCCGGTGGCTGGGGGGGCTTCGGCTGATCCGGCGGCAGCCCGGAAAATATCCCGCTCGGTTGTGCAGGATTCCGTGGTGGCTAAAGTGGCTCGATTGCTGATCAGCCGCGGCCTCTATATGCAAGCGGATGAGCTGGATCAGGGGGAGAACCGCTATATCCCCAAAAAAATGTTGCCGTCACTTTAGACCGGCCCATCAGACCAACTGCTGCTGCCATCTGAACTTGCCCGGTCATCCTTCCGGTTGACGGCCGTTGCGTTCAGACCGTAAGCAACCGGCCCCTCAACCAAAGAAAGTTTCTTCGGTTTCGTCTCCCGATGTATCATTGCGCACCGGCCCGTCGTGCCGCGTTAACCGCAACCGCGCCGTCAAGCCAGCATGCATATCGAGCACCAACACCAAATCGGCGCAACCGAAGCCATCGGGCGAATTAACACCCTGCTTGATCGCGTGTTGGCCGGACCCTTCCCGGGTGGCGTAACGGTTCAGGAGGTTTCCCGGACCTGGTCGGCCAATATCCTGAATTTTTCCTCCCGGGTCAGGAAGGGCGTTTTCGGAGCGAGGATTACCGGGGTGCTGCGCGTCAGCGACGATGCGGTGATGCTGGACCTCGACGTGCCTGGATGGGCCGCATCGCTCGTCGGCGAAGACAAAATCAAGGAGACGATCCGCCAACAACTGGAAGAATTGTTTCCGACTTAATCGTTGCTCCGCCTGTCAGGCAATAGCGGCCGGCGCCGAAGAGAAAGCCGGATGTCCATACTCATCATGCAGCGGGCCGAAAAGCCGCCGGTTCACTTCGCGTGGGCGGAAATCGCCCCGGGTGGGGCGGTCGCGGCTGAATCCGATTGTGGAAGACAGACGGGGCGGGTGCCCCGCCATCGCCATTGCCGATCAATTGGCGCGGGAAATTCTCCGGTTTCGACGCTAAACTGGCCGGGCCAAAGCGAGGAGCAGGGCGTTCAATTCCCGCATGCGCGGCGGTTTGCCCACCACGGCGTCCACGGGCGCAGACATCAATCTGGCTTCCTCTTTTGTGGTGCCGGCGCCGGTCATCAAAACGAGGGGGGTGTCGGGGGATTCGGCCTTGATCTGCCGGGTGACTTCGTAGCCATTGACATCCGGCATGCTCAGGTCGGTGATGACCATATCGTAGGGCTCGCTTTTCAGGACGGCGGTGCAGAACATTTCGATTCCGTACTTTCCGCCGGAGGCTACCTTTACGCGATGCCCGAAATGCGCGAGACAGTCCTTCAAACTTTCCAGAATTTGTTCGTCGTCATCAATACACAACACGTGTAGCGAACGGTGCGGCGGGGTTGGCTGAAGCACCACCGGAGGCGGACCGATTTCGTGCGGAGCAGGCCAGGACGACTCACGCTCCGCCGATGGGGTGGCGGGCTGCGAAACTGAATCGACGATTGGATCAACAGCTAGATTCATATTAGTGGATTTGGCAGTTCAGGTTAGCGCCGGGATAGTGCCGCCGCTGCGGGACACCATCTTGACCGGCGCGGATGTTGACGGCCCGGATGGACGGACATTGAAATGCCGCAACCCGATACTTTATCCAAAGCATTTTGCTCATCTTTGCTCTCCATTGATCGGGATATCATCTCCGGCCATTGACATCATGAACCGGCCCGAACATGCGGGTTATTAATCCAAAATCTTAGGAATGCGAATAAAAAAGGGGCCATCTGATAGATTTCCGGGGTGGATTAGTCTCAATAAGGGGTGGAATTTTGATAAATAATGATGGTCGGCCGGGGGCGTTGCCGCGCCGCTCATCGCGTCACCCATCGTCCCGCCTTGGGCTTGGCTTCGGCGGCAAACGGGGTGTCACCGCGCTCCTCGCCGTTCGCGGGAAACACCCTAAACCGGCTCTTCTGCTTTCTGGTATCCGGATTGCTACCATAAAGGCACACGAGGCGATGCGATGAGATGCCGGTCATATCTCGTTGTTTTTACAATTGGTTACGCGTTGACGGTCGCCCAGATCCAGGCGGCAGTGACCAACGCTTTTTGGGCATTTCCCACCAGCACCACGCCCGCCCCCAGCCAGCCCCTCGGCGCCGATCTAAGCTATTACTCAACGAATGCCAACCTCGGCTGGTTCGAGGCTAACAGCCGTTTGAATGTTTCATTCGTTCCGAATCCGGGCACAACGACCGCGCTTGAGTTTTCCTACAATGGCAATCATGCCGATTATTTGAATGGTTCCAGCCTGACGTTGACCACGACTGTTTCCGGGCTGCCGACCGGCGAATGGCTGACGGGAATCGTTTTGTCCTATGACATCAAGTGGAGCATGACCGCCAACTCACTCACAAGCACGTGGGCCTATTCCATCAACGGCGGCGCGTACCTCGATTTTGCGACCACCACTGCCACCGGCAATATCTGGCAGACGCAGAGCTCCCCGCTCAACGGAATAATCCTGCACGATGGTGACATCATCACCTTTCGCGACACCTTCAGCGGAGCAGTCGGAAACAATGGTAATCTTGATTTCGACAATCTCCAGATCACCTCGATCGTTGTCCCCGAACCCTCCTTCCTCGTCCTGGCTGCAGCGATCGTTGCCCTGGTGGTTGGACGGTGCGGTTCTCGTTCGTAGCCGGCCAAACCACTTATCTTCGGAAAACAAGTGCGTCCACGATTACAGAGGGTTGCGGCTGGACCCGCGTAACCGGTGGGCAACGCTGCGACGCAAAATGCCGGAGACGGTGCGTGGTGGGGAGCGGTCGGGCCAGGACTTCGTTCCGATTGAACTGACCGTCGCCCTCCCCACCGCCGGCGGCCGGCTTTCATGGGTCGGCTTCAAGACGAGGCGTCCCGGCGGGTGCCACACTTCCAACATTTAATGAACTGGCTTTCCAGCTTTTCACCACACCGGGCGCACGTCCATTCGCCGCCGGTTGCGGCGGCAGGATGCTGCCACGCTTCCAACAAGGCGACCGCCGCCGGGTAGTCCGCCTCGTTCTCCACCCACAATTCGGCCTGAAACGGAGCCGAAGGGAAGACTTGCGCCACGTCTTCGTTTTTTTCCACGCAAGGAATGCCTGCCTTGTGCAGCACGTTTTTGAGCAGCCCTACCTCGGCGCTGTCAGCGGAAGTGAATACGCGTTTCATAATTGGGATCTCCTCATGGCCCAACCTAGCACATTCCCTGCAATATTTCTCCGGTCAGGTTGTCGCCGCCCGAAGCTCAAACGGTCCGAGGTGGAATCGCCTGGCGGGAAGTTCAATACTGAAATCGCGTTCCCCGGAAAGGGCCAACGCCCCGCCAAGCCCAAGGCCGGGTTCCTGGCGCGGTCGGAGGTGGTTGTTCTTATATTGTGAATAAGTTTACATTGACGGGCCTGCCGGTTCTGTCCTAGGGTCTGCTTAATCAGAAGCGAAGGAATCAGAAATCCGTTCAACCCTTGAAACTATGAAAGATTTTCACGCCGTTCTTGCTATTTTCGGCAAAGCCAGCCACTGGCGATCATCCCCCTTGGCCCGATGCCTGACTGGTGCCCTTGTCCGCCGGCCTGCGCTGGCCCGCCGGCAAGCCGGTCTGGTTGCCCTGGGCCTCGTCATCGCTTCGGTGGCCCGGGCCCAGAGCGGCTCCGAAAATACCGGTCTTTTCAGCACCTTGGGCCAGCTCAATGCCGGGGTGACGGTGGCAAACGCGCTGAACATCCAACCCAATGCCTGTGTCCCGACGGCTGTCGCCAATGGACTGGCTTTTCTGGAAAACTACCAGTTGTCGATCGGCCAGCCCGATCCGTTGAGTTTCACCCCTACCTACGCCTCGGTGAACAATCTGGCGACCGCGATGGGCACTTACAACAACACCTACTACCAGTACTACGATGCCGGGAATAATCTGGTTTACACGTCGGTGAATGTTCGTAACGACGCGGCGGCGGCGGCGCTGGGGGCTGTCAGCTTTGCCACCCGATCCAACATCGGCGGCACGCCAACGACCTGGATGTTCAACGGCCTGCAAAGTTATCTCGGTGCGGGCGGGGCCAATCCTTCGCCCACGGTGTCCATCTCCGGCGTAGTGGGTGGGGCCACTCCGGCTGGGTGGTTGCGGGGCGCCTTCAACCCCGGCATGAACATCGCGCTGAACACCATCCCCACGGCCGCGTATCTGGCGAATGCGTTGAACTCGAATTTCGCCGTGGAGCTTACCCTCGAGTGGGGCGTGTTTAACGGCAATGTGTGGACCAGCCAGGGCGGACACGAGGTGACGCTGGACGCCATCAACCTGGGGAACGCCGGCACCGGAACCATTCAGTTTCTGGATCCCTACGGCACCAGCGCCGGATTCATCAATGGCACGCTGACCTTGAACGCCGACGGCTATCTCTACGTGTCTGAACAGGCGGCCGCTCCGGCGGACTTCAATCCCAGCGATCTGCAGGATTCCGAGCCGGGTGCAGTAACGCCCACCCTGTACGGCCGGATTGACGTTGCCATGATCGAATCCGTACCGGAACCCTCGTTCGGCGGGATGGCCGGCGCGGCGCTCATGATTTTGTGGGGAAGGCAACGGCTTCGCTGCCGGCGGATATGATCGCGGTCCGCATTTCAAGAAGCGAATAGCTTCCCGGTCTGACCATGGCACTACGACCCCGTTTGACTATGATTTTGACGGGAAGGCGGTGCCGAAGTCATAGCCGCCTTGAAGGTCAGCCTTGGTATCGGTGTCCTGTTTCGCCATCAGGCCGGCCTCAATCAGGTTGAACACGATCTCGCCAAAATCTTCGCATGGGAAAACGCCCTAGCCATTCAAAGCGGCTTTGGCTTTCAGGCCAAACGCATCGATGGCCAATTTGCGTCACACCTCCAACAGCCCGGCCCCAGAGACGTGCGCCGACCGTCTGCCCGATGCGGCGGCCGGCTTCGGGAAGGCGCGCGTCAATCCCGCTGTTTTCTTCATGGCGACTCGAGAATGTAGAACTGCCGCCCGGCGCCGGCATTCACTCCGTTGCTGATCGTGGCGCTGAAATTATTCGTGCCGGCGACGCTGACCAGATTCGTCCGCACTTTCGTCCATTGGCCCAAAGGCGCCGTCAGATTTGTAGTGGCCAGCAGATAGAATGTCCCGGCAAACTGGCAGGTCGCTTTAATCTGCAGATTTGTCACCGCAGAAACACCGAGCCTCAGCACGGGCTGTGGCCGTGGCACAATTTGCTCGGGGAGGCGGACTGTTCCCGTCCCGAAGCCATCGCCCAACTGGCCGTTTCCGTTGTCGCCCATCCCCCACAGACTGCCATCCGACTTCAGGAACAGGCTCCAGGAAAGGCCGCACGCGATCGCTACCACACCGCTGGATACAATCTGCTCTGGCCGGTTTGTGTTGTTGAGCGTGCCGTCGCCCAACTGGCCGTACCCGTTGTAGCCCATGGCCCACAGGCTGCCGTCCGCCTTCAGAAACAGGCTGTGGCTGCTGCCGGCGGCAATTGCCGTCACCCCACCGGATACGACCTGCTCCGGCCGGTTCGTGTCCGCAAACGTACCGTCACCGAGTTGACCGTAATTGTTTTCACCCATGGCCCACAGGCTGCCGTCCGCCTTCAGAAACAGGCTGTGGCTGCCGCCGGCGGCAATCGCCGTTACGCCGCTGGACACAATCTGTTCCGGCGCGTTCGTATTCTTGAAGGTGCCGTCGCCCAGTTGCCCAAACCCATTGTAACCCATCCCCCACAAACTGCCGTCGCTTTTAAGAAACAGACTGTGAATCTGGCGTGTGGAAATGGCCGTCACCCCACTCAACACAATTTGCGCGGGCTGGTTCGTGCCGCTGATCGGCCCGGCGCCCAACTGGCCGTACTGGCTGGAGCCCATCGCCCACAGGCTGCCGTTCGACTTCAAAAAGAGGCTGTGCTGATAACCGGCTGCAACCGACACGACGCCGCTGGGCACAATCTGTTCCGGCGCATTCGTGCTGTGCAGAGTCCCGTCCCCCAGCTGGCCCAGGCTGTTGTAACCCATCGCCCATAGGCTTCCATCCGACCTCACGAAGAGGCTGAAGTCTTGTCCAGCGACAAGGGCCATCACTCCGTTCGAGATAACCGGCTCCGGCCGGTTGGTGGACGCGAAGGTGCCGTCGCCGAGTTGGCCGTAGTTGTTCGCTCCCATTGCCCACAGGCTGCCATCGGATTCAACAAACAGGCTGTGGGTGGCTCCGGGGGAAAGGTTCGTAACCGTCGTCGCGGCCACTGCCCCGGCACCTACCATAACAACAAAGCCAGAACGGATTTGAAGATGAAAGGAATACTGCCCGGCCTTGTGCGTCCGCCGCCGCTGCCCCCACTCGTGTGCGCGTCGGCAGCTGGCATGGTGCGGTCGAAAGTTGACGTCATCTCACCTCCGGTTGAGTCAATTGCCTACCATTAACCAGGCGAACCGGGCAAGCTCAATTTCGCGTAATTGAAAATTCAGGGGGGCAACCGGCGGCCGATTCCGGTCTCATCAGGGCTCCAATCAAAGCGTGAGGATTGGTGCTTGAGTTTGTCTGATAATAAACGAAAGAACGAACATGAGCAAAACGGAAAATCTCCTCGTCAGCCTTTCCATTGGAGCGCTGCTTTGGGCGGCAGGCTGCTCCACGTTGCGCCCGGCAGATTCAGCCAGAATCCAGGGGACGTGGAAGGGTCAGGAAATAGGCGGCAATACGGAAGGTTCACGTTGCCTGATTATTTCCGGCAGCACGCTAGAGTTCCGGGGAGCCAATCCGGACGATTGGTGCAAGGGAACTTTCACTCTTCGGGAGGATACGGATCCGCGACGACTGGTTGGCACCATTACCGAATGTCGCCAGGCGGAGTACATTGACAAGACCGTCTGCGCCATCTACCGACTGCAGGGAGACACGCTTACGATCGCGGGATATGAGCCGGGGAATTCCAGCGTGCCCTCAGCTTTCGATGCGCCGGGTGTCCGGCACTTTGTCCTCAAACGGGAATCACGGTAGAGAACCGGGTCGTTTCCCAATCATCGTGCCTGGTCACTTAATCCCGCTGCCGCCGACCATAGCTTGCGACATTCCGGGCACATCCCGTGCGAGAATTTGGCCTCTGGCTGGGTGGCGATGTAACGTTCCAGGGTTTGCCACGTCCCGTTATGGTCGCAAATCTTCTTGCAGGAGGTACAGATGGGCAACAATCCCTCGAGCAGCTTGACGGTGGCTGCCAATTGGCGGCGCTGGTCGTCCAGCGCCCGGTAACGGGTGCGCAACAGGATGTAATGCGCCGTCAACCAGGTGACCGTCAGGAAGGATCCCAGCCGCATGAGCGTGTTCCACACGGCGTACCATTGATTGCTGTAGAGATGACCGCTGCAACGGTCGGCAATGCTCCAGGCCACAGCCGAGACGATGGACAACAGGATACCCGAGAGCAACCCCAGCCGCCAGGTTCCGATGATGATGGGGATAAAATAGAAGGCAAAGAAGGCGAACTCAAACCCGGTCAAATAATCAACGTAGCCCAGCAAGGTCACAATCGCTGCCAGTATCACCCAATCGCCGATAAACTCCAGCGGCGGCGGCGCCGGGTGTCCAATGGACGTTTCGGGGACATCAAACAAATCATCCTCGGTATTGGGGGGTCGGTCGGATTTCATAGTTCAACCCGATTCTAACCCAGCATGCCGCAATGTCCATTACCCGATGATTCCACGTGGGGTCGACCCCACCGCCGTCGTCCTTGATTGGCAAGCCAGTCGGCGGATTTTGAGCCGGAAGCCCGCCGCGACGGCATGGCCGCCCATGAGGAGGCCGAGAATTCAGTAGTATTTTTAAATCATATTAACAGATACTCTGTTATATCCCTGTTCGCATTAGTAGCGAAGCGGGTGTATATTAACTGAACATGTCCTGTGTATTGGTAATGGACGACGAGGCGGATGCGCGGATGCTCATCGAAGACATCCTCAAATCAGCCGGTCATGAAGTGGTTTTGGCCGCCGACGGGTCGGAAGGCATGCGCCAGTACCATTCCACGCCGGTTGACCTGGCGCTGGTGGATCTGTTCATGCCCAACCGGGAAGGGCTGGAGACGATCAAAGAACTCAGGCAACAGGCCCCCGATTTTCCGATTATCGCGATGTCCGGCGATTCCTGCGCCCTGCCGCTGTTGTCGATTGCCCAGCGGCTCGGGGCGGCGGAGGTGCTGCAAAAACCCTTTTTGCCCGAGGAGTTGCTGGAGGCGATAAAACACCTGTTGCGGCCCAAACGCCGGCGAACGGCTAAAAGACGAGCGCACCAGCTTGTGGCCTCTCACGATTGACGGACGCGGAACCGCTGAAGGTTGAAAGTTGAGAGTTCAGGGTCAAGACAAACGCCATCCGTCCCGGGCGGCGGGCTGTAGTCGCTCAAGTCCATCAGCGTTTGCCTTGCCGCGGCGGAGTCAAGCGAAGGCGATCCAGGGGATTCAATCACTTAAGGCAACCGCCGACTAAGCCAGCCGACGTAACTGAATCGTAACAATACCATTCTTGTCCAGACGGTTTCGCCTTTGCGAAGTTCTTGCCGATGCATGAACGCGGATCTCATGGAATGATGCTGCCCGCCGTATGAAGCACTATTTATCCACTGCCCTCACCCTCGTCTGTGTCCTGCTGGTCCTGTCCCTGGTCGTCGTGAAACGGGGTGATAACGCGCAGCACCAAGCCGACGCCGGCGCGATTGCCGATTTCTCGAACCGTTTGGCCTCGGCACAGGCAGAGGTCGCCACGGGTACGGCAGCCCTTCTCGCCTTGTCCAACCGCCTCGACGAAAGCCGGTCGGCGTCCATGACGTTTTCCAACCATCTGTTGGAAGCCGAATCCACCGTCGCCCTCAATCTGGAGCAAATCACCAACCTGAACCGGCGCATCGCGGAGCTGGGATCGGAAAATCAGACCCTCAGTGAGACCCTGGACCGGCGCGTCATGGCTTTGACCAACCAGATGGCCGACCTCGCGCGTCAAATCGCCTCGACCGAGTCCAATCGAATTCAGGCCAACATCGACTATGCCTTCCTGGAAAATCGGTTGCATCGGGACGTGGCCGAACGGCTGGTGATGCAACGAAAGTTCTACAACCCATCGGCCTTGCAGACCCAACTTGAATACTTAAAGACCCATCCCATCGAGGTGATATCCAGCGAAAGCATCTATGCCGGTTTGGACGTGGAAGTAAGTTCGAATCGCTTCCATGTCCTTTCCTCGAATTGAGCCGGAGGCTCGACACCACACCGGCGGCGCCGAGGTCAGGCGGCGAATGGTAGCGGGTTGCGCGGGGCGCGCGGTCCGGGTGAGTTATGCGTTCAGAATCGTCTGCAGGCTCTTGATGGCTGCGTCCGCGTCCTTGACGGAGGAGGCGATGATTTTGTCCCGTCGGGCCGCGGTCTCGGCATTCTCCTGTTCGGCGGGAGCCAGAATCCGGGTTTTCCCCAGGTTGACGACATAGTCGTTGGGGCCGAGGCCGCCGAAGTCCACGAATTTGTCATAATCGGCCTGGGCTTGTTTGGCGCGTTGCTGGATTTGCAGGTCGGCCGTAACCCAGGTGTCGTTCATCTGCGTGAATACGGCCAGCGCAGCCACGATCTGGCGCCGGACTTTGGATTGGGGCATCGCGGCCAGCAGTTTGGTCACGGCGGTTTGCGTGGCCACATAATTTTGGTGGTAGTCGTCGAGCTTGGGCGTCTCGCCGCCCAAGGTGCTGCGCAGCGCCTGGAATTGCTTGAGCGCCGAGGCCGCATTATCGCGGTAGAGCTGCAACGCCTGCTCGGCTTTTTGCCGGGCCGCTTGCGCCGCGGCGAGGTCCCGCGTCAATTGATCGATTTTCGCCTTTTGAGCTTCGACCTGGGCGGTCAACGACTTCGTTTCGGTGGCGGCGTCATCCGCCTTTTTCTGGGCTTCATCCAACTGGCTCTTCAGGTCCTGGAGGGAAGCTTGCGAGGCCGTGGATGACGCTTGTGACGCCGTCTGGCTCTTGGAGGCCTGCAGTTGCTGCTCGAGCTTTTGCAGGCGGGCTTTCAAGTCGGCATTCTCCGCTTGCAGCTTGGTATCCGTCTTGCCGCAGCCGGAGAATAGAACCGTCATGGTCATAAACAACACAACGACAAGGAGATTTTTCGCTTTCATGCCGGTGACATTGCTCCGCTCGCAGGCCCGTGTCCAGAGGAAAATGAAGCCGGGTCGAGGATGAAACCGCCCGGGCGCGGAGAAGGTCAGGAGAGGTCTTCCGGGCGCAAATCGGCAAAGTTGAAACGCAGATCAAAGGATCTGCGAAAATTCCCGGGAGCATCGGCGGCTGGTTCCTTGGCGCCGGGGCGGTTTGGGCCGGGGAAGGTCAGGCGTTTTGGCCCCGCCAGCAAGGACTACCGCCCTTTCCGAACTTGCCTTTTTCAAGCCGTTGTGTATTGTGGCGACGCTGAAGGAATCTAGTTTTGCGGTTCCTTCGCAACCAGAAGTCGAGCATAACGAAACAGAAAGGTAAACATAATGAAACGCATATTTGCCCTACTCCTTGCCATGGCCACGGTGTCTCCGGCGGCGCTCATCCCCCTCGGCCTTTCCCCGGCGGGCACGGATGCGGCCACTGGCCTGAGTCCGTCCAATGAGGTCCCGCCCGTCGTCAACAGCGCCGGCTCCGGCGGTCCCATCTCCGGTGGCCTGCTGTTCGACTCGGACACGCGCACGTTGGTGTTGACCGTCGGATACGGGGCGGCGGCCGGGTTTACCGATTTGACGGGGCCGGCGACGGCCATGAGCCTGAACGGTCCGGCCAGGACAAACCAGAATGCTGCCCTGCTGTTTGACCTGTCGGCGTTTAGTTTCCCGGCGGCCAATCCGGCCCAGGGCGGCGTCATTTTTGGCAGCCTGGTCTTCGCCAGCAATGCCGTGCCGGACCTGCTGGCCGGTTCCAATTATATCAACATCGCCACGGCCACAAACGCCAGCGGTGAAATCCGCGGGCAATTGGTGCCGCTGGTGCCAATCATCGACTGTCCGAAACCCGTGACGGTGGAGTGCGGTTCGTCCGCGAGCATCTCGGTAACCGTGTACAGCGCGGCGGGCAATGCCCTGACGGTGGTGTGGTCGGTGGACGGCCTGGCGGTGCAGACCAACCAGGTGCCGGCGAGTCATCCACCGGCAGCGGCGAAGGTTGCCTTCACCGGCGATTTCCCGGCGGGTACGAACGTGATTGAAGTGGTGGTAACGGACTCCGCCGAGGCCGCGTCGTCCTGTTCCACCACGGTCACGGTGTTGGACACGACGCCACCGGGAATTGTGAGCGCCAGCGCCTCGCCAAATTCCTTGTGGCCGCCCAATCACTTTATGGAGCCGATTAACGTGAGCGTGGTGGCTACGGATAATTGTGAGGTGGTCTGTTGGAAGATCATCGGCGTGCAAAGCAATGAGCCGGTAAACGGCTTGGGCGATGGCGACACGGCGCCGGATTGGCAGATCGTCGGCGACCACAGGCTGTTGTTGCGCGCCGAACGGGCCGGCACGGGCACGGGCCGGGTTTACACCATCACCCTCCAGGCGCAGGATGCCGCCGGCAATCTGTCCGCCCCGAAGACGGTCACGGTGACGGTGCCCAAAAGCAAAGGGAAGAATAAGATTTGAACGGGCAGGTGAATCCTCCGCATCCTGCGAGGCGGAGGGCGACAGCGGAGCATGCCCGCTGCTTCCGCATGGAATGGGGATGCTTTTGACAAAGGTCACCACGGATGGGCACGGGTGTTTCGCCTGTGCCGGTCCGTGAATTTGTATCTCCCAACACGTTTACCGGACCGTCCGGGATGGCTTGCGGCGCAGGAGCAGGAGCCCGGCGCCAAGGCCAACCAGAGCCAGTGCGCCCGGCTCGGGGACCGGGCTGGGAATGGTCATGGAATAGTTCGCGCCCAAGGCGAACCAGGCCGACTGACCGACCTGGATGGTGGCTGTGCTCGGTTGACTGAGCGTCTGGTCGAGCCACTGGGTACCGTTGAAAAAGCTTTCGGTGTAGGTTTGGGTCAGAGGATTCCAGGTGGCGACGCCTTCGCCGGCGACGGGGTTGCGGCCGGTGACGTTGTAAAACTCATAGTTCAGGTCGCCCGCGATGGGAATGGGATTCGAAATCAATTGGGGGCCGTTCGGATAATTCGGGTTCCACCCGATATTGTTGCCGAAATCATTGAAATACGGTCCGACCTGGCCGACAAACGTGACGGTGGTCTGGACCGGCGAAGTCAGGTAACCGCCCGTCCCGAGGTTGAGCTGATAGTTAATGCTCCAGGTGCCGGAGCCCGAATCGTAATAGGACATGGGGAGAAAAGCGCCATTGCTCCACATGGTGAAGGAAGTGCCGTCCGCCAGCCCGCTCCCGGTGAGAATGGTGTTGAGCGAATTGTCCGGCGTTTGCAGGAGCTGATCGGCAATCAGGTTCACTCCCGGTTGCAGGTTGAGGTTGATATATCCGACGATATTCAAAGCGAACACCGAGTGGGACAGGACAAGGCAAGCCGCGCACACGGCTGCTTTCTGCAGGACAGCTTTCATAAACAAGTTCGTCTTTGGGTTTATCCGGCTCCGGCAACAGCCGGCGCTGGCGGGCTCCCGGGGAACAAGGTTTGAACACACCGGGAACCATTTTCTGATGGAATGGAGAATCGCAGAGGCCCGGCCGCCGGTCAATCCGAAAGGCAAACGAGGATGCAATTATAACCGTGCGGAATGCTTCGAAAATTACGGCGGTTGGCCGCTAATTCGCGCGGGTGGCGCTGAGGATCGAAGTCGGGCGGTTTGTGGATGACGGACGTCGCACGGCCCGACGGGATAGCATTTGGTGGAATGCTGCCATCAGGGCATAAGTGAACAGCGCCGGCACAAAGAGAAGCGCGGCCGCTTTGATGAGAAAGGCAGCCGATCCCAGGACCAGCCGTCGGTAACGCCGCCAGAGTGGGCTGCACCATTCCCGCCACGCGAGGGCGAAAGCCAACGCCATGACGACGAGCAGCCGATGTTCCGGCCTGCCGACAAGCCCCGCGATCCATCCCCGGCCGCGGGCATCGTTAAAGCCGGCTCGCCAGAATTGTAAAGCCGCCTGCGGGATGGACAGGCCGGGGCAAACCCCGGAACCAGGTCCCGGCCCAGCGATGGCCGATGTCGGCGGCCTCAGTTGGCCAATTCCCGTTTAATTCGTGAGGCGGATGACGAGCACCGAAATCTCCCCGTTCTCATCGTTCTGAATAACGACAGGCTTGCCGAACTTGACGACGAACGTGGATTCCAGGCCGACGCTCATCTGCTGGTAGGTGGACATGGCATTTGGCCCACTGCCGGCGGAACCGGTCACATACGGCACGGTGCGGCCCAGGAACAATTGGAGCCGGCCCTTGTCATCATTCAAGGCGGTGAGCGTGCCGCTGAATCGCAGCGTGACGGGGATTTCATTGTTGTTGATCTTCACCGAAGTCTTCTGGATGGTGTCGAGGTTGAACCGGCCTTCGGTGGTCAGCACTTCCAGAAATTTCGTTTCGCTTTTCGGCTCCTTCCATTCCACGCGAATCAGGTAATTGGAGGCATCCCGGTTATCGGCCGGAGCCGTGCCCGGCGGAGGCGGCAACGGCCGGGGCGGCATCGCCCCGGGCTGGGAGTAACCGGCCAGAGTCGTCAGCAGCGCGATAAGCATCAAGGGGTATTTTTTCATAATTTTGATCTGGTTAACCGGGACATGGTACTATCAACACCGCCCGAGACGGCAAGTTGCGGCGCACGGCCGGGGCCGGCAAAAATCCCTGAATGAAAGGTCAAAAGTCAGACGTGGGGCAGAGGCGGTTCGATCTTTAGTTGGGCACAAACGCAGTGGTAAGCGTTCAGGTATGCCAGTTCATCCTGGGTCAAGGCCTCCACCCAGTGCCGGCGCTTGGCCGGGGCCAGTTGCCGGACGTCGAACAGGGGGCAGTCGACAGGATTTCCCCCTTCCACGGGACATTGCTCGGTCAGACGCAAGAGATCGTCCCGCAGCACTGTCCTTTGTTGTTCACTCATTGGAATCATAATCATGCCAATGATGAATGGCCGGCGCGCGACGTGATCGCTCAGCCAAAGCTAAGCCCGGCGCCACGGTCCGTCAACGGCAAACGGTGGACGGGAGATTGCCTAACGGCCGGACCAGTCCGGACTTAAAATCCGCGCCATCACGCGCCGCCGCGTTGACCCGATTTCAACTCCGTCAGCCTGTTTTGGGTCCAGGCTTGATATTGCGGCGGCTTTGGCCCAGCCTAGGCCTCTAATATGCGCCATTTCGTCGTGAGAATCCTGCTGACCTTGGGGATACCCGGTTTGCTGATGACGGCTTGCAAGCGTCAGGCCGCCGATTTGAGGCAGCAGGTGGTGGGAACATGGACCCAAGGCCCGCACACGCTCACCTTGGCTCCGGATGGCACTTATGTCTCTGTCTTTCCCGGAAGACCGAACATCACCTACACAGCCAAATGGCATCTCGACCGCGGTTACTTGGTGGTGACCGACATCAAAAGCAATTCCGTTCCCGTGGCCGGCAACAACTCCGTGAAGATTCTGTCCGTCGAGCCACACCGTCTGGACATGGCGCTGGGTGCTGACCGGATCTCCATGGTGCGATGAGACCGCGTCGCTCGGGGTGCGCCTGGCGGCGAGTTGGTGATTCACTAGCCCAGGCTTCGGGTGTAACGCCGGTTTTCCACCGGAAATTCGTCCCTCCAACGGTGCAATTCACCCCCCGAATCCGGCGAATTGTCCCTTTTTTCAAGGGTTTTTTGCTGTTTTAAGGCAAGAATAGCTCATGAACAGGCGAGCTTTTCTTCCGCTGGCGGCGGCTTTTTTTGCGGCCGGCGTAAACGCGCAGGCCCAAGGCATTACCATAACCGTCATCCCCGCGTTGGCACCGAATGTTTACGGTTCGCCTAACTGGAACGCCTGGGTTTCCAATGCCACCACCGCTATCTTCAACGGCTACACTTCGTACGGCGACCCGTCGTCGCCGAGCTATTATCAACGGGCGCCGGCGGTGATTTCCGTGACGAATGATATCGTGACCGGCTTCCCATCGTGGAACAGCATGGCCAACCCCGGGGCGGTTTACGGCGCGAGTTTTTCCGCGGAGCTGGGCAACCGGATTCAGTTCGGCATCGACATCAAAGGCGGGACGAACCTGATCTCCATTTCGCAATTGTCCTTCAGCGCGCATTCCTCGGATGCCAGCAATTCTTTGGACTTTGCCTTTACCCAGGGTTCGTACAACTACAGCGCGTCGTATGTCGGCGTCATTTACGGTCCCGGCGGCACCAATACCTACATCACCGGCGGCCCCTCGACCCAACTGGTCAATGAAATCGTCGGACGCGGCTCCGGCAACGCGTGGGCAGTTTATGACGCATCCGGCGATGTTGCCAGCCAGCAAAGCAACATTGACTTGCTGATTTCGTCATTTGGCACTCAACCGTTCAATTTCACCGGCACCTACACGATGGCCGGCGTCTCGGGCTCCAATTCCGTCACGTTCAATCCGGTGGTGACGAATTCCGGACCGGTGTTGGAAGGCGGCATCACCATCGCGGTTTACCCGGCGCTGGCGCCGAACCGGTGGGGTTCGCCCAGTTGGAATGCCTGGGCGTCCAATGCCGTGACCGCCATCCTGAACGGCTATTCTTCGTACGGCGACCCCGCGCGGCCGAGTTATTATCAGCAGGTGACCAACGCGGTGCCGGTGACCAACAACCTGGTGACCAGCTTCCCGTCGTGGTTGGGGATGGCCGATCCGGGAACGGTGTTTGGCCCGAATTTCGCGAATGAACTGGGCAATCGCCTGACGTTTGGCATGGACATCAAGGGCGGGACAAACCTCATCTCCGTCTCGCAGTTGTCGTTCATCATGGCTTCGACCGACCCAGGCAACACGTTGGATTGGTCGTACTCACCCGTCCCGTACTCCTATTCGGGTTTGAACACCGGCAGTGCGAATCCGGTTTACCTGGGAATCATTTACGGTCCGAACGGCCAGAACACCTATGTCACCAATGGCCCGGCAACCCAATTGGTCAACGAGATTGTCACCTGCGGTTCGGGCAATGCCTGGTGGCCGGACGGCACCGCCGCCGACAGCATCGCCGTCCAGCAAAGCAACATACTGGTCTGTGCCGAACAGGTGGGCACCGAAACTTTCTCTTTCAGCGGCACTTACGTGATAAGCGGAGTGGCGGGCAGCAATTCGGTGACCTTCAATCCGGCTTGGGTCAATCCGCCAAATCCGCCGTTGTTATCCATCGCGCTGGTTGACCCGCCGGCCAACCCCGCTTTGGACAATGCTTTCGTATCGTGGCCGGCAGCCGCTGATGGATTTGTGTTGCAAACCAACACAGACTTGGCGACGACCAATTGGGGAGATTACCTCGGCCCGGTGGACACCACCAACGGGATCAACAGCGTGACCTTCCCCAAGTCAGGCAATGCGCTGTTCTTCCGGCTGAGACATTAACCGCCCGGGTCCAATTCCCGCGCAGCACGAAAGGAGGTGGGAGCCAGACCAAATTCTACGAAGCTGGAGGACGGCCGGTCGGCGAATCACAGACCACTTCGAGCCCGTGCCGTCTTCCATCTTTTATTTGACCGCCTCGGCGTCCCATTGCCGAACCTGCCCAGCAGAAATCCCGCCGTTTGCCACTTTTCTTCCACTGCCGCGTTCCCGCCGCGCTTCCCGATCAAGGTTGGCTAACCCGATAAAAACGCATCGCGGTTGGCGGGTTGGTGTCGATGATGACGAAGCTGCTGGATGGGGGCAGGAAGGAGGTCAAGAGGATCCAGCTGGTCGGATCCGCCGGATTGGTGGTGGTTTCCACCACGGCCGTTTGGCCGGACGCGCCATAGGCAGTGAACTGAAAATTCCCGCCCGGCAACCCGGTTGCGCCACTGGCCTTCACCGCCACTGGCAAAGGGTTCATGACGGTCGGACCATAGTCGAAAGCGGAGGGGAATCCCTCCGCATCATAAGCGCGCACTCCCCATTCGTGGATTGAGGCGGGAACCAAGCCGGTGATGGTCAGTGTCGTTTGGGTGATGCCTGACCCGTAAATCGCGGAAGTGACTCCATTATTGATCCAGCCCCAGACCTGGTAACTGGCGGCCGGCACGGGTCCAGGAGGTGAATCCCACGCCAGAGTGATGCTGGTGGAAGTAAGTCCGGTCACCCGGATATTGATCGGGGGCTGTACGCTCAAGGTGGTGGCACTAATCCCCGCGTAACCTGAGGTGCCGCCCGGACCACTGGCAACAACATAATAAGTTTGCGACAAACCCGGCGTCAGCCCGGTGATGGTGATCGTGGGCACGGTGGTGCTGCTTCCGATCTGGGTGTACCAAATGGTCACGCCACTGCCTTTCGGGGAGTGGAGAATGTGTCGGAGCCAAACGCTGTAGGTGACCGAACCGGCCACCGGGTCCTCAGGCGCCCAGGACAAGGTCACCGAATTTTCTGTCACGCCGACCACGGTCAAATTGGTGACGAGCGCGGGTGGCGGATTGGGAACGTTGATGATGAAGCTCCAATCGGCATAACCGGCATAATTGGTGGCTCGGATGGTTGCCGGGATGGTCCCAATTTGAGCGAGCCCCTGCGGCGTCCAGGTAATGGCACCGCTGAAGGGATCCACCTGCATTCCCGTCGGGCCGCTCCAGAGCAGGTAGGTCGGCGGCGGACTGCCGGTGGCGATAATGGAAGACGCATAAGCGGTCAAGTAGATGCCGTTCGTGCCGGGATATTGCGTGAACACCGGGGCGCTGTCGGGAACGCCCAGTTGCTGGCTGCGCCAGACGTCGCCAACGTCATTGCCATTGATGTCCATGCCGCCCATCACGATCAGCCGACCCAGGCTATCCACGCCCATGGCGGAGGCGCTCAAAGCTTCGGGCAGAGGCGTGGAAAATTCCCAGGTATTGGCAGTGGGATTGTAGACCTGAACCACGCTGGTCGCGACTCCGCCGGAAACTCCGCCGACGACGTAGAATTTCCCGTCAACCCCCAGCGCCGCCGCGCTGCCCGCGGTGGCCACCGGCATTGGCGCAACCGCGGTCCAGGTGTTGGCATTGACCGAGTAACGGAGGACCGTCGCGATTTCAGCCCCGGCCGTTGCGTTGGTGCGTCCGCCAAAAATGTAAATCTGATTGGTGCCGTTAAAGACCGCGGGAAAATTGTATCGCGCCGCCGGCAGCGGGGCGATGGCGGTCCAGGTGTCCGCGTCCGGATTGTACCGTTCAGCGGACGCAAGCGGCTGGCCGGTGTCGTCCAGCCCGCCAATGGCGTAGGCATTGCCATTGCGGTCGGGCGCATAACCCAAATAGGAACGGGGCACACTCATGGAAGCCAGCGTGAGCGGCGCGTCGCCGGAAGGACTGTATCCGATCACGGCGCTGGTGGAGCTCGTGCCGTCGGTGCCGCCATAGAGGATGATCATGCCGCCGCGGGTCACCGCCCCGGGCGCGAGGTTGAGGCTGTAAATCGCCGGCAGATAATTCCAATAGAGGTTGGTGACCGTCAAATTCTCCGGAAAAGTGAGAGGGTAATAATAGTAGGCAAAACCATCACCCCCAATCAGGACGTTGCCCAAACCGGAAAACACGGTGGCCGCCGCGCCGCTGAAAGGTGGATCAACGTACGGTCCCGGAAACCAAGCAAGAGGTGCGGCGGTAACGTGTTGCCATCCGAGAAAAAAACCTGCAACGCCGACTTTGAGACAATAAGATTGAAGAATCCCCCTCACAAGCGAAACTGAATCATAAACCCGTCCGCCTGTCAACGGTTATATTGCGTCAAGAATGAAGGCATCAGCCGTCGCGGCCAAAATGCGCCGCGGTCAGGTGCAAATACGGGAATCTGCTTTTTACGACTGGGTTGATTGCGAGAAAGGGTCGGGTTAAGTTGTGGCCGTCATGCGCTTCCCTGCTCTCGCCCGTGAAATCCTCGGTCTGTTTCCCCTGGGGCTCGCGTTCTTTGCAGCCACGTCGCCGGGCGGGGCGGCCAGTTATTTCGTCGCCACCAACGGCTCGGATGCCAACCCGGGCACCAACCCCGCCGCCCCGTATCAAACCATCCAGGCGGCGGCCACGGTGATGGTGGGTCTGGACACCTGCTTCATTCGCTCCGGCGTGTATCACGAAACGCTTGCACCGGCGCACAGTGGCCACGCCAACACCCCGATCACCTTCACCGCCTGCTCGAACGAAGTCGTCACCATTGACGGCGCGGATGCCGTCACCGGTTGGACCCCGCTTTCCAACGGGATTTATCAGGCGTCCGTCAACTGGGACCTCGGTGAAGGCTGCAACCAGGTGTTGGTGGATGGCGTGATGGCGCATGAGGCGCAATTTCCCGACCATGGCGGCGGCGACGTGATGCATCCGGTCCTGGTGAACGTGGCGGTGGACAGCACCAATACGAACCGCGTGACCAGCGCCGCCTGGAGCGGCAAGCCCGACAATTATTGGGCGGGCGCGTGGTTTGTCGGCGGGGTGGGATATTCCTGGGCGTGGCAGAGCGCGCGGGTGCTGAGTTCCACGGGTGCCACCCTCACGGTGGACCTGGCGACGGTGACACCCAACTGGTGGTTCACCGGCAATGGCGTTGGCTTTCTGTTTGGCAAACTGAATCTGCTGGACGCCGACAACGAGTGGTATTTGCAGACCAATGCCGGCGGCAATACCCTTTACCTGCGGATTTCTGGCGGCGCCGATCCCTCAGCGCACTCGGTCGAAATGAAGCGGCGCAACTGGTGCGTGGACGTCAACGGCCGGAATAACATCATCATCAGCGATCTGAATTTGCAGGCCGGCGCGGTCCGGTTTCAGGGCAATCACAACCGGTTGCTGAACTGCCAGGCGCAATACCTCAGCCATTTCATGCTGATCAGTCAGGGATACTTTGAAAACGGCGGCACCGATCCGGGCAGCGGGGTCTTGCTCAACGGCACGAACAACACCGTGAGCGGTTGCACGCTCTTCAATACCGCCGGATCCGGCGTGTACAGCGCCGGTGCCAGCAACGTCATCAGCCGCAATCTGATTTACAACACCGATTATTCAGGGACCTACGCCTGCGCCATCGCCTTGCACGGCGACCGCGAAGTCGTCACGTTCAATACCGCGCGGACTTCCGGGCGGGACATCGTTCGGCCTGAGGGCGCCGGGTCGGATATCCGGTTCAACTATCTGTCGGACCCGGGCTGCCTCTGCAAAGACCTTGGCGTCACCTATTGCTGGGGCATCAACGGCCAGGATGCGGGTGGTGTCCGGAGCCGCATCGCCTACAACTGGGTTCACGACAACAGTTCGACGAACGATCCGCTCCGAATGGGCATTTACCTCGACAATTGGTGCGCTAATTTCATCGTGGACCACAACGTCGTCTGGAATTGCCCGACGTTTACCGGCATCCAGGTGAACGGCCCTTCACTCAATCACCTGATCTACAACAACACGCTGTTCTATTGCGACAACGTGGGCACGCACCCTTACGATCAATGGCCCAGCCCCAATCCGAATCCGGCGTTCTGGACGAACGACATTTACCAGTATTCCGCCTCGAACAATCTTTTCCTTGCCGCCTCGCCCCAGACGCAGCTTGTGAACTGGACCAACCGGAATTTTCAGCTCAAAACCGGTGCTGCCGCAATCGACGTCGGGCTGGTGATTCCCGGCTTCACCGATGGCTATGAGGGTAGCGCACCCGACTTGGGCGCCTATGAAACTGGCTGCCTGCCTTGGACGGCCGGCTTGGATTCCGCCCCCGCGCTGGCAGCATCCAGCGCGGCGGGCGGTACTGTCTCCTTAACCGCTTCGCCGGATGCCATGTATTACCAGCTATTCGCAACGACCAACCTGGCCGATCCTGCAGCCTGGATTCCCGTCACCAATCAACCGTCCGTGTTGCCCAACCAATGGTCCATCCATCTGCCTTGCTCGGGCAGCCAATCGTGCTACTACCGCTTGCAACAGCCGTAGCGAGCCCGGGGCCCGACAAACCGCCAGGGGGAAGCTGGATTCTTATCCGGTCGAATTCCGTCCGGCTGGTGGCGAGTGCTCCGTAGTGTCGGGCAATGGATAACGTGTGCCACGGACAGGTGAAGCGCCGCGCACCGGCTCGGCGGTTTTCCGGGTTGAAGCAGAGCATGCCGAATCGGGGTTCGGCATTCCCAACGGACCGGATGAGCTGAACCTCGGACTTTGGCCCGTGTGTCTGATTTCCCGTTCCTCGTTCCCGTGCAGATGGCACAATTCGAGTCGCAACCCGTGGCATTCACACTTTATTACCGGGCACGTGTTTTGCTCTCCAGCGGCTGTGTTGTTTTTGTTGTGATGAAAAGTCTGGTCGCACCGGTCCTGGTCTGGCTGTTGTACACTTTCCCCCTGTACGCCGCGAACGAACGTATCAACCAGGAAGGCCGCCTTCT
>DATJOW010000194.1:0-16210 GCA_035506715.1 Candidatus Acidiferrum sp.
CGTAGTAATTCAGGTCGTAAAACGCGTAGTAATAATACGCCAGCTCCTTGCCCGCGAGGTACAGCGTGGCGACCCCGACTTCATTGCCTTTGGCCGAGTCCGTGAACACCAGCAGATGCGAAATGATGGGGGAGGCGAACAGCGCGTCCAGCCGCTCGGCCGTCATCACGTCCTTGCCGAATTTGATGTCGGCGTAGGTCTTGAAAAAATCGCGCTGGGCCGGCGTGTAATTGTATTTGTCGCGCGGCACCAGTTTCACGTCAATGCCCGCGCCCTTGCGCAGAATGCGGCGGTTTTCGGAGGAGGGTTTGAACTTCGCCAGGCTGACGCGAATTTGCCGGCAAAGGTAGAAACGATCCAGGTTGCGCGATGACGGCAGGAAGCCGGCGTTGAAAACGTCTGACGGAGCTTCGCCCGGCTCCGGCACCGCCCAGACGGCGTAGGGAAACTGGTAGTGCTCGTAGTCGGAATTCTGTTCGGAAAAAAGGAGTTTCATTTCGCGTCGGCGGTTGCAAGTTCCCGCTTGGCTCCGGCATGACCATTCACCGATTTCCTGCGCAGGCGCAACCGCCAGTTGGTGAGCACGTCGTAACTGACCGAGTTTTTCAGCTTGGCGAGGTCATGCACGGTGATCTCGGCGTCGCCCTGGCGGCCCATGATGACAGCCTCGTCCCACATTTGCGCCTCGGGAATGTCCGTGATGTCCACCATGATGGCGTCCATGGCGATGCCGCCGACGAGCGGGGCGCGTTTGCCGTGGATGAGCGCGCCGCCTTGGTTGCGCACGCGCGGGAACCCGTCGCCGTAACCGATGGGCAGCACGGCGATACGCCGCTCCGATGGCGCGGTGTAGCGCATGCCGTAGCCAACAACTTCGCCGGGTTTCAGTTTCTGGATGGCGGCAATGCGCGCCTTGACGGACATGACCGGTTCAATGCCGGGAATCCGCCGGCAAACCGACGACGGGAAGACGCCGTACAGCAGAATGCCGACGCGGACCATGTCCAGGTGCGCGTGGGTCAGGTCGAGAAAGCCGCCGCTGTTGCAAGTGTGACGTAGTTTGACCGGGATCTTGCGTGCGGCCAGGCGCTGCAGCACTTCGGTGAAGCGGGAGAACTGGAGGTTGGCGAACGTCTTGTCGGTTTCATCCGATTGCGCGAAGTGGGTCATGACGCCTTCGAGCTCCAGCGATTTCTCGGAGCAGATTTGTTCGATGAGCGGCAGCGCCTCATCCCAGCGCACGCCGTACCGGCTCATGCCGGTGTGGATTTTCAGATGCACCGGCACCCGTTTACCGGCGTCGGCCGCCGCGCGGGCAAGTTTTCGGACGGTGTGCGGTTCATTGACACAGACCGTCAAATCATGCTCCACGCACCAGGGCAGTTCCGCCTCCTGCCGCTCGCCCAGCAGGAGCAGCGGGGCGGCAATGCCGCCTTCGCGGAGCGCCAAGGCCTCTTCCAGGGTGCTCAAGCCGAGCCCCCAGGCGCCTTCTTCGAGGGCGATGCGGGCCACGTCGAGCGCGCCATGGCCATAGGCCTCATCCTTGACCACCGCCAGCAGGCGGGTGGTTTTCGGGAGGTCGCGGCGGATGAGTTGCACATTGCGCCGCAGCCGCCCGAGGTCGATCTCCGTCCAAGCCGGCCGCAACGGGAAAGTGGTTGAATCAAAATCCATAAACGTCGGAAGCTGTTTAACCATGAATCGTGCCAAATGACACGAAAAATGTGGGAGCGGGCCCCGCGGACGGTCCGCATTTGTCGCGCTGCGTCTCCGGCTCAACGGTCGAGCCAGAGCTGCGGCCCGACGACAGTTAAAACAGGACACCGCGGGGGTCCGAGTTGGCTTGTTTGCTGTGGGGTAGTTTTTTAGGTTTGAGGCAAACCGTGGACGGGCAATCAAATCGCGTGCGGCCAAACCATTCAAAAGTGCGACTGGCGCTGTGGCTGGTGGCGCTGTTCCTGACCGTGTTGGGCGCCAAACTCTGGGTCATCCAGATTTACGGTTCGGCCGTTCCGTACTGGGATCAATGGGACGAGGCCCGGCTTTTTTTCAAACCCTGGCTGGAGGGCCGGCTGCCGTGGAGCGCCTGGTTTGCCGCCCACAACGAGCATCGCATTTTCTTCACGCGCCTGCTGGACGTGGTCGTCCTGGGGGTTAACCGGCAATGGGATCCCCTCCTGCAAATGACCGTGAACGCGGCGCTGCACGCCAGCTATGCCGGCGGACTGGCCTTCGTGTTGTGGCTGTTCACCGGCCGGAAATATGCCGGCCGGATCTGTTTCCTGTTGATCCCGTTCTTCGCGCTCCCGTTTGCCGCCGAAAACACGCTGCACGGGTTCCAGTCTCAGGTGTATTTCCTGAGCTTCTTGGCGGTCGCCACCATTTTAGGGCTGGGCTTCGCTGCGCCGGGCCGCGGTTGGTGGTGGGTGGGACTTGCCGCGGCTTTCCTATCCCTCTTTACCATGGCCTCCGGATTCCTGGCAGCGGTGGCGGTCCTCGGACTGACCGGGCTGCGGATGCTGAAGGAAAGGAATATTAATCGGGTTCAACTCGCCACCTTGACTGGTTGCCTGATGGTGGTGGCTATCGGACTGGGGTTGAATGTGTCGGTGCCGGGGCATCAGCCGTTCCGGGCGAACTCGCCAGTGATGTTTTGGGACGTGTTGGTGGATTTCCTGGCCTGGCCGTTCGGGGACCATTCCGTGATGGCCTGGTTTGTTTGCCTGCCGCTGCTGATCACTGGCGTTCAGTATTTTCAGCCCGGCGGCAAAAACCCGCGGGCGGCGGAACTGGTTTTGACGCTGGCGTTCTGGGGCTTCCTGCAGATGGCGGCACTGGCTTATGGCCGGGCGCACGGCATCAGCAACCGGTATTGGGACACGACCAGCATGCTCGCCCTGGCGAGTTTGGGCAGCCTCTTCGTTCTGGCGGAGAATCTGAACTATCGCCGGCTGTCGCGGCCGTTCCTGATGATCATCGCCGTGCTCTGGGTGGGAATTTTGTTCGGAGGCATGTGGCAAACAACCCAAACCTTGATGGGGACAGGGGCGGACCGCACCCGGGGACATTACATGGAACTGACGCGACAATGGAGCTTGAAGCAGGAAAGCAACATCCGGGCATTCATGGCCACCGACGATCTCCGTTACCTCACCAATCAGCCGGGGCTGGCCATACCGTATCCGGACGGTGTCGGTTTGGCCGGGCTGCTGCGCGATTCGACCTTGCAGCGCATCATGCCGCCGGAATGCCGGCCGCCGCTGCGACTGGAAAAAGACGAAAGCTCCGACCGGGGATGGTTTCCGGATGGGTATCCGCCGGAGGTTCCTCCCAGACCGTTTTCCCGTGTCTGGGGCAATTTTCTGGGCACTGGAACGAACGTGCCCGGTTCATTTGTCAGCCAGCCCCTTTCCGCCACTCTGCCTAAATTGATCGTGCCACTGGGCGGTGGAACCAATCGGGGCGGTATGAAAATCCAGTTGGTTGAAGAGCAAAGCGGGCGGGCCATCGACATGCAACCTGAAACCAGCGACCGGTGGCAGGCCTTGGCGCTGCCCGCCCCCCGAAGCCCATTCCGATTGAAAATCACTGTCACGGACCCGCATTCTTGGATTGCGGTGGGTGAACCCCAGGAACTGGGTTGGCTCTCCCTCGACGCGCGACGCCTGCTCCGGCAGGCGGTGGTCGTCTTGTTGGCCGGTCTGGGTTTGTGTGTAGTGCTCGCCGGCACCGAGGCCGTTCGCCGGGGCGTGATGCCGGGCAAAGGCGCCTGGGCCGAAATCCTGATGGTGTTGGCTGGTTTGGTCTTGATGGCGCAAGTCTGGTCCGCGCGAACATTCGACGCCAGCCGGTTGAATTTCAGACTGCAGAAACGGTGGGCCGCGAATTTTACCTTGATCGGCAATTTGCCCGACGTACAAATGCACCTGCGCGAAGCCTTGTGGTCGCAGCCACAAGACCCTGAGATTCTGGTTGCGCTTGCAAGTGCGCTCCTTGCCGATCCGAGCTTGGATACGCAAAAGGCCAGGCAACAGGCCGGCGTCTATTACGATGCCGCCTTGAAGGTAAAACCAGATTATCCACAGGCCCGCGAGCAACTGGACCAACTTCTCCGGGAAACCAACCGCCCGGCTCCCCGCATCCCATAATTTCCCGGTTGCCAGCCTATACGTTTCCCGGCGGCCACAGGCTTTGGCCGATGTCCGTGCGGTAATAGCTGCCCACCACGCGAATTCTCCGGATGTTGGCATAGGCTTTTGCCACAGCGGCGTCCAGTTTCGGAGCCAGGGCAATGACATCCGCAATGCGATGGCCGGTGGACACCAGTTCTTTATCCCTTCCGCAGGCGACTTCGTTCCACCAGACGTCGCAATCGAATCGGCCGTCCACCTCCAGCGGCAGATGGGGGCTGCGCACCTGGATGAACGGATAGCCGTACCCGGCCAGCGTGAGCGAGCAGCCAAAGTTCAATCCCGGCCTGAACTGCGGATCCAACTTCTCGTTTCGGGCCGTCCGCAGAACAATCTCGGCCGGATTTTTCAACATTTGCAGGATCATCGGGCCGGACGTGACCCCGATGCGGATGTTGTATTCGACGACATGCCAGCGGCCCTTGCATTTGATCGCGGTGACCTGGAGCGGCCCGTTGAACCTGGCCGCGCGCAGCCACGGCAACAGCGGATGAATCAGTTTGCGCGCCAGGCCGTATTTGTCGTCTGGGTCTTTTTCCACCAACCCGCCGAGCGGCGCGCCGGCGACGACCCCCTGGTTGCCATCGAAGGCGTATTTGTATTCCTGATTGGTAACCAGCGAGTAAATCTCGCCGCCGCTGACGAGGGCAATGTGGCCGACTTCGGCGCGACCCAGGTATTCCTGCATGAAAACTCCCTCGGCGTAATTGACGTGCCGCAGCCAAGCCCGCGTGTCTTCGGCTGTCTCGCACAGAATCGTGTGAATTGGACTGGTTGGCGAGCAGAGCGGATTTTTGATGACAAAAGGCTTCCGGCTTTTTTTCAGGATTTTTTCCGCTTCGACCTGATTGGCCGCGACGTAGGCCGGCGGAAAAGGAATCTTGAAGTCGGCGCACAGTTTCCGCGCGAAGTCGCGCTCGCGCTCGATGCGCATCGCCTCGCGGACGGGACTGAAAATGCGCACGCCGGATTTTAACAGGTCTCGGGCCCAGGGCTGCAGGGCCCAGTCAATGGATTGGGGGATGACGACCCCGATGTCGTTCGGTTTAAGCAGCGGGACCGGGCTGGGGTGGGCCTGGCGCGAAAAAGTCGGCCCGACGAGCGAAGGCGAGTAATGGCCGTAATTGCGGGTGAGGTAAGTCGAAACCCTGGCTCCGGCGCGGGACAATGCCGCGCCGATGCTGTGGGCAAACGAGCCAACTCCAAGGATCAAGAAACTGGTTTCGGGCCGGGGCTTTGGTTTTGTGAGTGCGGGCATTGGTTCGTTGGCGGCAAGCGTGTTGCGGGACGCGAGTGGCGTCAAGCGTTGTCTCGACTTTAAGCGCTGATTTGTTACCTTGCGGTTGTGAGTTTTGTCGCCGAGTTCAATTCACTGCCGCTGGCGGCGCTGCTGAAGCGTTCGCAGACCGCCGGGACCGCGGCGGTGCGCGAAAGCCTGGCAAAAACGAAACTGTCGCTGGTTGATTTCGCGCAGTTGATATCGCCGGCCGGCGCGGAACTGCTGGAGCACATGGGCCAGCGGGCGCATACGATGACCCAGCAGCGGTTCGGCAAGGTCATCCGCCTGTTCGCGCCGCTCTACCTGTCCAACGAATGCATCAACAACTGCCGGTACTGCGGGTTCTCGCGCGACAATTCCATCCTGCGCGTGACCTTGTCGCTGGACGAAGTCCGGCGGGAGGCGGGCGCATTGCGCGGGCAAGGGTTTCGCAATCTGCTGCTGGTGGCCGGGGAACATCCGAAATTTGTCTCGAACGATTACCTGCGCGATTGCATCGCCGCATTGCATCCCGACTGGCCGAGCCTTTCCCTTGAAGTCGGCCCGATGGAAACGCCGGATTACCAGCCGCTGGTCGCGGCGGGTGCCGACGGCCTGGTGGTGTACCAGGAAACCTACGATCGCCAGGTTTATGCCGACATGCACACCGCCGGGCCGAAGCGGAATTTCGACTGGCGCCTGGAAACCCCGGAGCGCGCCTACGCCGCCGGCTTCCGCCGGCTGGGCATCAGCCCGCTGTACGGCCTGGCCGACTGGCGTTATGAAGCCATCAGCGTGGCGGCGCACGCGGATTACCTGCTGCGCAACTGCTGGAAGGCGGCCCTGACCATTTCCACGGTGCGCATCCGGCCTTGCGCCGGCGAATTCCAGCCGCTGACTCACATGACCGACCGCGACCTGGCGCAGCTCATCTGCGCGCTGCGGCTGATGTTCCCGGACGTGGGGACCGTGCTCTCGACCCGGGAACCGGCGAAACTCCGCGACGGGCTGATTCCGCTGGGCGTGACGCTGATGAGCGCGGGCAGCCACACCGAGCCGGGAGGTTACACCGGCGCGGGCAAGGAACACACCCATCAAACCGTGCGCGGACGGATTGTCAAAGTGGCTGCCGCCGCGCCAACCGCGCCGCAACCGCGGATCAACGGCGAAGGCGCCAGCGAATGGGCGCCGCAACCGAGCCCCGCAACGAATGCCACCGGGCAGTTTCAGATTGCCGACGAACGATCATCGCAGGAGGTGGCCGACCTCATCCGCAAACTCGGCTACGAGCCGGTATGGAAGGACTGGGACGCGGCCCTCACCGCGTAACCCGGGGCTTTTGAGACCGTGAACACGTCCATCGTCATCGCCAACGGAAAACCAGTCGAGGCAAAGCTGCCTTGCACGGTTCAAGAGTTTCTGGTCGCGCAAAAGCTGCTGCCGCGCAGCGTGGTGGTGGAGCACAACGGCGAAGCCGTCGCACCATCGGAGTTTTCAAAACGCCCACTGAACGCCGGCGATAAACTGGAGATCGTCAAAATTGTGGCCGGCGGTTGACAGCCGCTTTTACCCGTCCAGGCTGTCCGAGAAATATCACCTTTGGCTTGTCCGACGGCGGCGTTGTTTCTAATTTCGAGCCGGTGAAGCTGAGGTTCGACACAGTTTATCGCGCCGGCCTGTTCGTGCTGCTGGGCGTGTTGTTTTGGTCCCTTTGGGCGTCCGCCCAGCCCGCGACCAACGACGTAACGGCGCCAGTGACGAATAGTCCGGCCGCCCCAGCCGCCGCCCGACCGGGTGTTCTGGCCCAGAAACTCGAAGCGCTAAAGCAGGATTTTGAAGAACGCGACGGGGTGTTTCACCTTGACGAAGTATCGGTGCTTCGGGAACACGCGCTGTTCGGCCAGCCATTGTGGAAATATTTGTCGTCGCTGATCTACATCCTGCTGGCGTTTTACGTTTCCAAAATTCTGGATTACATCGTCAACGCCTGGCTCAAGCATTGGACCTCGAAGACGGCGACCAAGGTGGATGATCTGCTGCTCGAAGTGCTGCATGGGCCGGTCAAGGTGATCGCCTTTGTGATTTTCCTGCACATCGGCCTCACCGTGTTCCGCTGGCCGGACCCGGTGGAGTTTTATCTGGCCAAGGGCTTCATCCTGGTGGTGGCCTTTTCCCTGACGTACGCCTCGCTCAAGATGGTGGATTTGTTGATGGGGCTCTGGCGCGAGCGCACGGCGGCCGGGGCGGACCGGTCCTTTGACGAGCAGCTTTTTCCGGTCGTGCGCAAAAGCATCAAGATTTTCCTGGTCATCGTGGCTGTGCTGGTGACCTGGCAAAACCTCTCGGAAAAACCCATCACGGCCATCCTGGCGTCGTTGTCCATCGGCGGCCTGGCGCTCGGCCTGGCGGCGCAGGACACGTTGTCGAACCTGTTCGGCGCAGTGGCCGTTTATATCGACAAGCCGTTCCGCATCGGCGACCGGATTCAACTCGACGCGGTGGACGGGACGGTGGAATCCATCGGGTTGCGCAGCACCCGGGTGCGGAACCTGGACGGGCATCACGTCACCATCCCCAACAAGACCGTCGGCAATGCCACCATCACCAATGTCACGCGGCGCACCCAGATCAAAACGGAAATGAACCTGGGCCTGACCTACGACACGCCGGCGGAAAAGGTGCGGCGAGCCTTGCAGATTCTCGACGAAACTTACCGCGCGCACCCGATGACGGCGGATCTGGTCGTCAGCTTCAACAAGTTCACCGATTCCGCGCTCAACCTGGTGGTCGTCCACTGGTGGAATTCCACGGATCACCGCGCCTACCTCGCGGGCATGCAGGAGATGAACTTGAAACTCAAGGAACGGTTTGATGCCGAGGGAATCCACTTTGCCTTCCCGACGCGGACGCTGTTCGTGAAGCAGGATTCCGAATGGCGGGTGACGCCGAAATGAACGGAACGGCGCCGGCGGGCGTAATTCATCCTTTTGCTTTTGCCGCTTCAACTTAAACTCTCGCCCGCATGGACTGGCTGCACAATCTGATTTGGCACGACGGCAGGTTTCTGGGAGTCGCCTGGGATGTTTGGAAGGTGGTCGGCTGGCTGGGAAACTTTGTGTTTTTCACCCGGTTCTTTGTTCAATGGTATGCCACCGAAAAGAAAAAGCGCGTGGTTGTGCCACCGGTCTTCTGGTGGCTGAGCCTGACCGGCTCACTGTTGCTGCTCACTTATTCGCTGCACAAGCGGGATTCGGTCTTCATTTTCGCCTACGTGTTTACCTGGATTCCGTACATCCGGAACCTCATCATCCATCGGCGGCACGAAGAGGCGCACCTGGATTGTTCCGGGTGCGGCCGGAGTTGCCCGCCCCAGTCGAACTTTTGTCCGCACTGCGGCACGCGGCTGACGCCGGTCACTTCTTAGGCGCGGCGGGGGCGCTGGGCGCGACGGGCGAACTGGCGGGCGGCAGCGGGATCCCGTATTTTTTGAGGATCGGCTGGAAATCGGGGTGCGTGACGCCGTAAGCCGTAAGCTGTTTTACAAAAGTCTCCATCGTCGGCTGCTTCTGTTTGAACGCGTCGATCATGGCGCTCGCCTGCGGTTTGATGACCGCCAGTTCCATGCTGGCGCGCCGGGCCTGGATGTAGAGAAAAACGGTGAGTGTGCCGCTGACGACGACCAATGCGAGCAACAGGGTAAAGACCTGCTGGCGGAGGGCGACGACCTGATCCAGCAAGTCATTCTGAGGAACCGGGGCCGCCGGCTGGGCGATAGGGGATTCGGTTTCGTTCATGGCAGTAAAATGATAAAGGTCAATTAGCGGGTGGCGGGCTTGGTCTGAATGGGGGGCAAAATGCGCTGCAATTCCGCATTGGGATTTTTCTGGTAATAAGCGTAGGCATCCTGAGCCAGCGATTCGACCCCCATGGTATAAGCGTTGGCTTGAGCCGCCTGGATCTGCAGGGTCCGCAGCGTCCGGGTAATGAAGATCGTTCGAAACGCGAAGATGACGCCCAGAATGGCCATCACCGCCAGCACCAGATTCAGAACGGTCGTTAGGTTGTCGTTTTTCATAAGAATGCGTTGAATTTAGCGTAACGCGAGCGAAAGTCCAACGATTTTTCGGGCCCGGGAGAGGCCTAAAAGAGGTTGATTTTGCGCCCCTGGCGTGGCATTACTGGGCGCAATTCAGAAACCCGCAGTGGCCAAAGAAGAGCCAATTGAATTAACCGGAAACGTCACGCAGGTGCTGCCCGGCACCATGTTCCGCGTGGCCCTGCCCAATGGCCACGAGGTGCTGGCGCACATCTCCGGCAAGATGCGCAAAAATTTCATCCGCATCAGCGTCGGCGACAAGGTCAACGTTGAAATGTCGCCCTACGACCTGAACAAGGCGCGCATCACCTACCGGCATTCGTGATTCGTTGAATCGTTAGATCGTTAAACCGTTAAAGCGTACTCCGATTCCACGATTCAACAATTTGACGAGGCCACAAACATGAAAGTCCACTTTCTCGGCGCCACGCGCACCACCACGGGTTCGATGTACCTGTGGGAGGTCAATGGCAAACGGCTGCTGCTCGAATGTGGCCTGTTTCAGGGCCATCGCGAGGAGACGACCCGGCGCAATTGCAATTTCCCGTTTGACCCGAAGCGGATTGACGCGGTGGTGCTCAGTCACGCCCACATTGACCATGCCGGCAACCTGCCCAATCTCGTCAAGCAGGGCTACGGCGGCCCGATCCATTGCACCACCGCCACCCAGGATTTGTGCGGCATCATGCTCATCGATTCCGCCCATATTCAGGAGCAGGACGCCCTCTTCGTTTCCAAATGGCGCGCCAAGAAACATCTGCCGCCCGTCGAGCCGCTCTACCGCATCGCCGATGCCGAGCAGGCGGTGAAACAATTGGTCGGCCACGATTATGAAACCGCTTTTTGTCCGGTGGATAATGTGAACATCACCTTCCGCGATGGCGGCCACATCCTCGGCTCGGCCCAGGTGATTCTGGACGTGCAGGAAAATGGGGAGAGGTTCCGCTGGCTTTTCAGCGGCGATGTGGGCCGGGGCGCAGACGAACTCCTGCGCGACCCCATCCCGGTAGAAAACGTGGATTACCTGCAGATTGAATCCACCTATGGCAACCGCGAGCACGCCGTCCGGACCGACGCGGACGCCACGGTTGGCCGGCTCGTGGGGGAGACGCTCGCCCAGCGCGGCAAAGTCATCATTCCCGCGTTTTCCGTCGGACGTACCCAGCAGATTGTCTATGTGCTCCACGGGCTGACCTGCGCCGGCAAACTGCCGCGCGTGCCAATTTTCGTGGACAGCCCGCTCAGCACCAAGGCCAGCGATGTTTACGAGCGCCATCGCGAGAGCCTCCGCCCCGACCTTTCCGCCGCCATGTGCGACAGCTCAAGCCCGTTTGACATGGGCAACCTGATTTACATCAGCGAGGCCGGGGAATCCAAGCAGCTCAACGATCGGCACGAGCCGATGATCATCATCAGCGCGTCGGGCATGGCTGAAGCCGGGCGCATCCGGCATCATCTTGCAAACAACATCGAGGACAAAAAGAACCTGATCCTCTTCATCGGCTATTGCGCCGAAGGAACGCTCGGCAGCCAGATCACCGCCGGCAAAACGCCGGTGAACATCTTCGGCGAACCGCATCCGGTCCGCGCCCAGGTGGTCTCGATGGACACCTACTCCGGCCACGCCGACAAACATGAATTGAAGCGCTACGTGGAGCAGATGTCTGGCAGTTTTAAAAAAATCTTCTGCATCCACGGCGAGGAGGACTCCTGCCGGGCCCACGCCGAGACGTTGCACGCGATGAAGCCCAAAGCCCAGGTGTTGGTTCCGGAATACCAGCAGGTGGTGGAGATATAAAATGGGCGTTGCCTGGTGTAAAATGCTGGCGAGGTGCGCTCCGGCACGTTAACCTCTGCCTTCGCATGCAAAGCATCTTTGTCACCGGCGCGGCGGGCTTCATCGGCAGCAACCTCGTTGACCGGCTCTTACGCGATGGCAAAACGGTGGTCGGCTGGGACGATTTTTCCACCGGCCAGCGTGAATTCCTGAAGTCGGCGCTGGCGAATCCCCGGTTCAAGCTGGTCGAAGGCGATTGCCTGGATCTGTCCGCCCTGATCCGCGGCATGGCGGGATGCGACTTTGTCTTCCACCTGGCAGCAAACGCTGATGTCCGCTTCGGGCTCGAACACCCCCACAAGGATTTCCAGCAAAATGCGGTCGCCACTTTCAACGTCCTGGAAGCAATGCGCGCCAACCACATCAAGCGCATCGGGTTCAGTTCCACCGGCAGTGTCTATGGCGAAGCCGAGGTCTTCCCGACGCCCGAGGACGCGCCGTTTCCCATCCAGACGTCGCTGTATGCCGCCTCGAAACTTGCCTGCGAAGGGTTCATCCACGCCTACTGCGAAGGCTATGGTTTCGAAGGTTACATTTTCCGGTTCGTCTCGATCCTGGGCGAACGGTACACGCATGGCCACGTGTTGGATTTTTACAAGCAGCTGCTCGCCCACCCGGACCATTTGAAGATCCTCGGCGACGGCACCCAGCAGAAGTCCTACCTCTACATCGGCGATTGCCTGGAGGCGATGCTCCACGTCGTAAACCGGGCCACAGCCCAATCGGCCAAACACCGGGTCGAAACTTATAACCTGGGCACGGACGAATATTGCCGGGTCAACGATTCGGTCCGCTGGATTTGCGGCGCGCTGGGGCTCAAGCCCCGGCTCGAATATTCCGGCGGCAAGCGCGGCTGGGTCGGCGACAATCCGTTCATTTTTCTCGACACCAAAAAAGTCCGCGCCACCGGCTGGAAGACCACGCTGACCATTGAGCAAAGCATCGTCCGCACGCTCCAGTGGCTCCAGCAAAACCAATGGGTGCTCCAACGCCGATGAATGTCGCCGTCCTTGGCCTCTGGCACCTGGGTTCCGTCACCGCCGCCTGTTGTGCGCGGCATTTTCAGGTTGTGGGGCTCGACGTCGATGCCCCCAACGTCGCCAATCTGAACCAAGGACGGGCCCCGCTGTCAGAGCCGGGCTTGAACGAATTACTGGCCGCCGGGCTGGCCGCCCAAAGGCTTTCCTTCACGACCGATTTTCAAACGGCCTGCGCCCAAGCCGATGTGCTCTGGCTCTGCTACGATACGCCGGTCAATGAAAACGACGAGTCGGATGTGGACTTTGTGCTCGGCAGTCTGCGCCGCGCCCTGCCGCATTTGCCGAAAGGCGCGCTGGTGTTGATTTCCTCGCAGCTGCCCGTTGGAACGTGCGCCAAGCTCGAAAAAGAATTTCCGTGGCTCCCATTTGCGTACTCACCGGAAAATCTCCGGCTCGGCAAGGCGATTGAGGCTTTTGAAAAGGCCGACCGGGTCATTGTGGGTGTCCGCCACGACGCGCACAGGCCGCAACTCGAACAATTGTTTAAACCGTTCACGCCGCAGGTTCTGTTCATGCGGACCGAATCGGCGGAAATGGTGAAGCACGCCCTGAATGCCTTTCTCGCGCTTTCCATCACGTTTATCAACGAGGTGGCGCGATTGTGCGAACACGTCGGCGCGGACGCGAAGGAGGTTTCCGCCGGGCTCAAAAGCGAACCGCGCATCGGCCCCAAGGCGTATCTCGGCCCGGGCGGCCCGTTCGCCGGCGGCACCCTCGCGCGGGACGTCGTCACGCTGACCCGCTTGGCCGGCGCGCACGGTGAAAAGATTTCCGTCATTCCGGCCATCAAGCAAAGCAACGATCTGCATCGCGGCTGGATGCTCCGGCGGCTGCAATCACGGCTCGGTGACTTGCGCGGCAAGACCGTGGCGGTCCTGGGCCTGACCTATACCATCAACACCGACACCCTGCGTCGGAGTGCCGCGGTGGAATTATGCCGGGAGCTGCTGGCGGCGGGTGCCGGCGTTAGGGCCTTTGACCCCGCGATCAAACAGCTGCCCGCCGAACTGGGTGCGGTGCGGCTGGCGTCCCAGGTCAATGATGCGGTGGCGGGGGCGGATGCCGCCGTGGTTTGCACCGAATGGCCGCAGTTTCGACAAACCGACTGGGCGCGAATCGTCCCCGCCATGCGCCAGCGCCTCTTTGTGGATGCCAACCGCTTTTTGGAAAGGGAATTAAAGAATCTGCCGGAAGTCGAACATCTTTCCGTCGGTCGCGCCTGAAATTATGAAACTCAAAAGTCACAGCGCTCTCATCACGGGCGGCAGCCAGGGGCTCGGGAAAGTCATCGCCGAGCATTTCCTGCAGGCGGGGGCCAACATCGTCATTTGCGCGCGGAACGAGAAGGAATTGTCCGCCACGCGGGACGAACTGGGGAAGCGGTTCCTTTCGCAAAAGGTTTTGTCCCAAACCTGCGATGTTTCGAGTGAGGCTCAGGTCAGCGACCTGGTTGGCTTCGCGTTGCGCGAGCTTGGGTCCCTCGACGTGCTGGTGCTGAACGCCGGCATTTACGGCCCGATGGGGCCCACGGAAACCGTCTCGTTGGTGGACTGGCGGCGGGCAATCGATATTAATCTTTACGGCGTTCTGCTCCCGTGCCGCGCCGTCATCCCGCATTTCAAAAAAGCGGGCCGGGGCAAGATTGTCGTCCTTTCGGGCGGCGGCGCGACGAATCCGCTGCCCAACATCAGTGCCTATGCCGCGTCCAAAGCCGCCGCCGTCCGATTGATGGAAACTTTGGCCGAGGAGCTGAAACCCTTTCACGTGGATGTGAACGCCATTGCGCCAGGCGCGCTGGCCACGCGGCTGGTGGATGAAGTCCTGGCCGCCGGGCCGGAGAAGGTGGGCGCCGCGTTTTACGAGAAGAACAAGCAGTGGAAGGAAAAAGGCGCGACCCCGCTCGAACTCGGCGCCCGGCTGGCGGTGTACCTCGCCAGCCGCGCGAGCGACGGCATCACCGGCAAGCTCATCAGCGCCCAGTGGGATCCGTGGGAGAGGTTGCACGAGTTCAAGGCCGATTTGAACAGCGACATTTACACCCTGCGCCGCGTCGTCCCCAAAGACCGCGGCAAAACGTGGGGGGACAAGTAAAACCACGGATGAACACGGATGAACACGGATGGATTGGTAGAGCGGGCAGTCCTCTGCCCGCCGGCCATGAACAGTCAGACTGCGGCGCGCACGGAGTGACGCGCCCTACCTGTGCCCATTTGCTTTCTTGTCCGTGTCCACCTGGGTCCAACCGTGTTAAAATATCATGAACTACGCCATCATCGGCTGCGGATTGATTGGAAAGAAACGGCTGGCCGGTTTGCCCGCCGGGTCAAAACTCGCGGTGGCCTGTGATACGAACCTGGCGCGCGCCGAGGAACTGGCGAAGCTCGCCCAGACCGGCCGGGCCGTTGCGGATTTCAAGCAGGCCGTGACGGATCCACACGTAAATGCCGTGGTTGTGGCCACGGTTAATGCCGCGCTGGCCGAGGTCTCCGCCGCGGCCATCCGCGCGGGCAAACACGTCATCGTGGAAAAGCCGGCCGGCGTTTCCATCCGGCAAATCGAAGAATTGATGGCGCTGGCGGACAAGCAGGGCGTCTGTGTACGAGTCGGTTTCAATCACCGTTACCACCCGGCCTTCATCAAGGCGCGGGAGATTTTCGCATCCGGCGTGATGGGCGAATTGATGTTCGTCCGGGCGCGCTATGGGCACGGCGGGCGCGTCGGCTACGACAAGGAATGGCGCGCGGACCCGAAGCTGTCCGGCGGCGGCGAACTGATCGACCAGGGCATCCATCTGATTGATCTGGCGGGCTGGTTCCTCGGCACGTTCACGGAAGTGGACGGCCAGGCGATGACCTACTTCTGGAACATGCCGGTGGAAGACAACGCCTTTTTGAATCTGCGGACGGCGAAGGGCCAGACCGCGTGGCTGCACGTCAGTTGCACCGAATGGAAGAACCTTTTCTCGTTCGAAATCTATGGTCGCCACACCAAGCTGCACATTGAAGGTCTGGGCGGCAGCTACGGTGTCGAGAAGCTCTACCACTACCAGATGAAGCCGGAGATGGGCCCGCCCGACACGAAGCTTTATGAATTTCCCGGACCGGACGAGTCGTGGCGCAGGGAAATGCTGGAATTCGAAAAAGACGTTGAATCGAAACGCCAACCCGACGCCGGTCTTGCCGAAGCTGGCGCCGCCCTCCAGATTGTGGAAGCGATTTACCAGAAAAGCAGGACCAAGAAACTATGATTATTGCGCGCTCACCTCTTCGCGTCACCTTCGGCGGTGGCGGGACGGATTTGCCGTCGTATTACGAGAAATTCGGCGGCTTCCTCATCGCCGGGGCCATCGACCGCTACGTCTATATCACCCTGCACGAAACATTTGTTTCCGACATCAAAGTCAAATATTCCGAGATGGAACAAGCGCCGGACGCGTCGAAATTAAGGCACCCGATTTTCCGCGAGGCGTTCGGCCTGCTGGGCATGGATGGTTGCGGGCTGGAACTGGCCTCCATGGCTGACATCCCTGCCGGCACGGGCCTGGGATCGTCCGGCAGTTTCACGACCGCGCTGCTCAAAGTCCTGCACGCGTACAACAAAAACCTCGTCCACCCCGCCGAGCTCGCGGCGCAGGCGTGCGAAATCGAACTGGGCCGGCTCAAGGAACCCATCGGCAAACAGGACCAATATATTGCCGCTTACGGCGGCATCACCTGTTTCAAATTTCTGCCCGACGGCAGGGTCGAGGCCTGGCCGTTGAAACTTTCCGCGGAAACACGGGATAATCTG
>DATJOW010000195.1:0-13423 GCA_035506715.1 Candidatus Acidiferrum sp.
AACAATTATCCGGTGTGCATTGGCGAGAACGCGGAAGCCCCGGCACATCGCTGGAACGGATGGATTGATGAAGCGTCCATTTACAACCGCGCCCTTTCGGCCGATGAACTCCAGGCTATTTATAGTGCCCGCAACAACGGCAAATGCCCGTTGCCGCCGACGATTTTCTCGCAGCCGACGAGCCAAACAATCGTCGCAGGTCGCAGTGCCGCCTTCAATGTTGCAGCCGTTGGTTCCCAGCCGTTCACCTGCCAATGGCAATGCAACACCACCAATCTGGATGGCGCGACCAACGCCATATTGTCGCTGAACAACGTGACCTTGGACCAAGCCGGCAACTATTCCGTCATCGTTGCCAACCCAGCCGGTAACGTCACCAGCAGCAACGCAATCCTGTCGGTTTACGCGACGGCGGCGGCCACGCTGAACGGGTTCTGGTTCGCCGGTGGCAGCGGATTCCAGTTCCAGGTCGCCGGCGTTCCCGGATTCAATTACGCCGTGCAAGGTTCCACCAACCTGATTGACTGGATTTCGCTCCTCACCAACACCTCGCCGTTCACTTTCGTGGACGCGAACGCGACCAATTCCCCGCAACTGTTTTACCGCGCCGTCTATCTGCCCTAGTCGCTGATTGGTTGCCAAAGTGAACCGCTCATCTGCGCTGATTGACGCTAATCCGGTTTTTATCAGTGCAGATTAGCGATGATTAGCGGTTGGATTAACGGTTTTCTTCCCCATGGCGGTTTTGGTAGCCTCGCGTGCGTATGGCTTTTGACTCCTTTTGTGATTTTGTCAACGCCCTCGACCAAGCCGGCGAACTTAAACGCATCGCCACGCCCGTTGCCACCGAACTCGAAATCACCGAAATCGCCGACCGCGAAATGAAATCACCGAATGGCGGCAAGGCGCTGCTGTTCGAGCAACCCACCGTCAATGGTCAACCATCGCCATTCCCACTGGCCATTAATACCATGGGTTCGTGGAAGCGCATGGCCATGAGCTTGGGCGCGAATTCCGTGGACGAAGTCGCCGCCGAACTGGGTTCGCTGATGAAGGCCAAACCGCCGACTAGCTTTCGCGAAGCCATCAAACTGCTCGGCCAGGCGCTCGATCTGCGCCATGCGAAGCCGAAGATCGTCAAAGACGGACCGTGCAAGGAAGTCATTCAGAAGTTCGACGGGAGTCGAGAGTCGAGGGTCGAGAGCTGGCCAAAAGCACCGGACATTTCAAAGGTAGGGACGCCCAGCCCGGGCGTCCGCGCGGACGCGCCGGCGGCGCGTCCTTACCAAAGTCACCCGCCTACGCTGTTAAACATTCCCATTCAACAATGTTGGCCCCTGGACGGCGGACGTTTCATCACCCTGCCGTGCGTGGTGACCAAGGACCCCGACACCGGTGAAAGAAATGTCGGGATGTATCGCATCCAGATTTACGACGACCGCACCACCGGCATGCACTGGCAGTTGCAGAAAGTCGGCGCGCGGCATGGACGGCGTTATTACGAAACCGGCACGCGCATGCCCGTGAGCATTTTTCTCGGCGGCGATCCCGTGTTCCCCTTCGCCGCCACCGCACCATTGCCGGATGGGTTGGACGAATTTCTGCTGGCCGGTTATCTCCGCAAAAAATCCGTCGAACTGGTCAAATGCGAAACCAACGACCTGGAAGTTCCCGCCAACGCGGATTTTGTCATCGAAGGTTACGTGGACCCGAAGGAGCCGTTGCGCGAGGAAGGGCCGTTCGGCGATCACACCGGTTATTACACGCTGCCCGAGCCGTATCCCGTATTCCATGTCACTGCCATCACGCATCGCCAGGACGCGGTGTATCCGGCGACGATTGTGGGCATGCCGCCAATGGAGGATTTTTACATCGGCAGCGCCTCGGTGAAATTGTTCCTGCCGGTGTTCAAGATGAACTTCCCGGAAATCGTGGACATCGCGCTGCCGGCGGAGGGCGTGTTCCACAACCTGGTCTTCGTCAGCATCAAGAAGACCTACCCGATGCAGGCCTACAAAATCATGCACGGCCTCTGGGGCATGGGCCAGATGATGTTCACCAAGTATATCGTGGTGGTGGACGCCGACGTGGACGTGCACAACACCAGCGAGGTGCTGTTCCGCCTCTGCGCCAACACCGACCCGCAGCGCGACAGCATCTTCACCAAAGGCCCCGCCGACGTGCTCGACCACGCCACCACTGAAATGGCCATTGGCAGCAAACTAGGCCTTGACGCGACGAAGAAGCTCTCCGGTGAAGGCCATAAGCGCGCCTGGCCTCCGTTGATTAAAATGGATGAGAACGTCCGCAAGAAAGTGGATGGTCTGCCTGGCGGGAAACCATGAAAATCGAATCCCTTGCCGCGCCGAAGCCTTGGCGAAGGCGGATGATCAAGATGGGTGGAGCGGTGAAAATAAAAGTGGAGAGGTTATCTGGCTCAACCCGTTGACAACCGAAACAGGACGGGATTGTGACCGGGCTGGCTTGTGCGGCGGTCCGTTTTGCGATAACCTGAGCCAGTGCGTCCGGTTCCTTCCTGGCGGAAGTTTCGCGAGGCGCGGTTTGTCGGAAAGTGTGTTTGATGCGATGAAACAGCAGAACACAGAGCAACCGCCGCTCGGCTGGGTTCTTTACGACGATGCCTGCGGATTTTGCCGGCGTTGGGTTCCGTTTTTCGGGGGCACGCTGCAACGGCGCGGTTTTGAAATCGCGCCGCTGCAGGCCGACTGGGTGCGCGCCAAACTCGAGCTGAGCGACTCCGAATTGCTAAGTGACCTGCGCCTGCTGCTGGCGGACGGCTCCCTGATTTGCGGAGCGGACGCATACCGCTATGCCACGCGGCGCATCTGGTGGGCGTGGCCGGTTTATATTTTTTCCATCACGCCGGGATTGCGAAAAGTTTTTGATTGGGGTTATCGCACGTTCGCCGCGAATCGTTATCGCGCTTCGGCTGCCTGCGGTCTGGATCGCGGGCATTAAACCCGCCCGGGGAGCTTGCCCCAAACCGGCAGCCCTGCGCCAGCCGGGCGGTTGATTTCCGTTCGAACGAGAAAGCGAGCTGGCGTTAAGGCCAGCGATATTCCGGGGGGCTGTTGGTTCCGGGCAGCAGGATCCAATCATTGTGGGCAAAAAAGCGATAGTGTGGGTTGAGCTTGGCGAAGTCAGGAATATCCAACAACCGGACCACATCAGGGTGGCCATCCAACTGGACGTCCAGGCGGAGCGAGACGCAGTCCGGGTGGCAGCGCCGTACCAGTTCCCGGGCGTAAAAATAATAGAGGTAGGGGTTCCCGGCGACCCGGTAGTCGGCCTTGGCGAAAAACAGCGGATTCAAGATCACTTCGCCATCGTCTTCGATCGGCCTGAAGACCGGGAACATATTGACCAGGTGCCCGTCCTGGAATTCTTTGCAGGTGATTTCGACCAGGGCACCGCCTTCCATCACGGATTCACTGGTAGGAAAGGGCCGGAAAACCTGCACCACCCACTTTTTGTTCCCTTTTTGTATTCTAGCCTCGAAACGCACCTGCCGGTTCGCGTCGAACATGAAAAACCCCAGATATCGTCCTTCATTGGTCAGCCGCACGTCTCCCGGCAGGCAGTAATGGTAGAGCCCGCCGAACATCACGAAAGCGAAAAGACCGAATGGAATCAGATGCCGGCGCGAAAAATGATAGCCCGCCTGGAGCGGCCGGTCGAAGCGCACAAAAGCTGCCAACACCAGCGGCAACATCAGCGCAGTGTACCAAAATCCCACCACGACGCCGGAGTAAAGATGAAACAGAATAAACAAGACAAACGACAGGCGGCGGAGCCAGTTGATACGCGTGAACCAGCAAAGCGGCCCCAGAAACTCCAGCACGACGACGCCGACACTGGCGGCCGTGACGACCCAGCCGGCCTTGGGTAACAGGGGCAGCTTGCCGGGCATCGAGTTGAAATATTCCCCAAGCAGCCAGGAGGGGGAGATTTTGACGACGGCTGACATCAGGTATCCGACCGCCAGGGCGCCGCGGAAGAACCGCAATTTGCTTTGGGAAAAAAGAAAGACCAACGTGAAGAACAGATGAAAATGGTGGAAATTGGCGAACAGGCGAAAATCGCTCAGATAGAAGTAGGCTTTATTGACACACAAGACGGCTAGCAGACAGAGCGCGGTCAGGCTGGAGCGCAGATAAAAAAGGGAGAATAAGCCCAGCAACGCGAGCATGCCCAAAGCATACAAGTAGATTTTGGTTTGGTCCCAATTCATGAAGATCAGCCAGCGGCAGTGCTGGAAAATCACGGCGGGCGCATAATCGAAAGTCTCATTTCCGCGCGTGGAGAGCGACACCGCCTTTTGCCACCAATCGAAAAAGGTCATGAAGTAGTAGAACAACAATCCGGCGCAAATCATTTTCAACCGCGGATCGCGATCGACCTCCCGGCTGCTGAAAAAATTGTCCAGCCGGTTGCGAATCGACGCGAGACGGCCCATGGCGGTGCCGAATTTCCCTGACGCTGCTGGATGGGGGAAGGATTGCAGTTGTTCCACGCTCACCTTCCGGCAACCTAATGGTCATCGACGATGACCGTCAAGTTCATAGCACAGGGACTGCCGAGCGTGGTTGACCATGCCGCTAAGCACAGGCAGCCGGTGGCAGCAGGATTTCCAGCCCAAACTCCTTCGCAATCTCCATCACGCGCGGAATGTCCTGCTGTTGCGCCGGACTCAGCGCGCCGATTTCCTCGAAGAAACCCTCGAAACCGGCGGGCGTAATGAGGCACATGAGCCGGCCGGGTTTGCTGCCAGCGTAGCGGTAGGTGTGCGCCACGCCGCGCGGCGCAAACAGGGTCGTGCCCGGCGGGGCGAGGATGGTTTTGCCACCGACCGTGAATTCGTAGTCTCCCTCAAGAATCTGGAACGTCTCGTCCTCGCGCTGATGGATATGCGGCGGCGGCCCGCCGCCCGGCAGATCGTGCAACTCGACCACGCTGAGCGCGCCGCCGGTGTCGCGGCCGTGGACGCGAATCAGCATGGGGATGCCGAGGATATTGACCTTTTTGCCGCCGTTGTTGGGAACTTCAACTGGATTCATAAAAATTGCCGGTGATATTGTGTGGCAGCACGTCGGCTGGCAAGCTGCAACCTTCCTGCCCCGCGGGAGGGCGATGGTTGGCCCTGCGGCTGGCCATTTCATCTTCCCTTAAGGTGCATTGGCGTAAGGTGTCCCGAATGAAAACGCGTCTCATCGCCCCCGTTCTGGCCGCCGTCGGAACCGTTTTGAACGGCTCCGCCGCCGGCCTCACCTATTCCGTGGTCGGCACCGGCCAGACACAGTGTTACGATAATTTCCACGCTATTGCCGCGCCGAAGCCGGGCCAGGCGTTTTACGGGCAGGACGCACAGCATCCAGGCCGAACGCCCGCCTACCGCGACAACGGCGACGGCACCGTGTCGGATCAGGTCACCGGCCTGACGTGGCTGAAAGCGCGCGGCGCGAAAATGTCCTGGGACGAGGCGATGGCCGGGGCGAAGTCGTGTCGCGTGGGCGGACACGATGACTGGCGCGTGCCGACGATCAAGGAGCTGTATTCGCTGATCCAATTCACCGGCGAATGTTCCGGGCCGATGGTGGGATCGAAGCCGTTCCTCGACACGAATTATTTCGGTTTTGCTTACGGCAACCCGGCGCGCGGCGAACGGATGATTGACTGCCAGGATTGGAGCGCAACGGAATACATCGGCACGACGATGAATGGAAACGCCACGGTGTTCGGCGTGAATTTTGCCGATGGCCGCATCAAAGGGTATCCCCAATTTGATCCGCGCCTTCGCGCGCCGCACAAACTGTACGTCCGCTATGTCCGCGGCAATCCGGCCTACGGGATAAATGATTTCCAGGACAACGGTGACGGCACGGTCAGCGATCGCGCCACGGGATTGATGTGGGCCAAGGCCGACAGCGGCGCGGGACTGAACTGGCCGCAGGCGCTGGCGTGGGTGCAGCGATTAAACGCAACCAATTATCTTGGCCACCGTGACTGGCGGCTGCCCAACGCGAAGGAATTGCAAAGCCTCGTGGATTACTCACGCGTGCCGGCCAGCGCGCCGGTGTTTCAGATTACCAAGCTGCCGGACGGAGAATATCCGTTCTTCTGGTCGAGCACGACGCACTTGGACGGTCCGCCCGACCGCGCGGGCGGCGCAGCGGTGTATGTCAGCTTCGGCCGCGCGCTGGGCTGGATGCCATTGCCGCCCGGTCGCGGCGAATTTCGGCTGGTGGATGTTCACGGCGCGGGCGCACAGCGCAGCGACCCGAAAGTTGGCGATCCAAAAGCTTTTCCGCATGGGCGTGGCCCGCAAGGCGATGTGATCCGCATTTACAATTTCGTCCGCGGCGTGCGGGATGAAGCCGAATGACGAACAAGACGGCCGCACCGGTAACCGGGTTCACTGATTTACTGGCGCGGGTTTACCCTGCCGCAAGGCCGGCAGCCAGGCGCTGTAACGGCGCTGGTTGTAGGGCGCCTGCGTGCCGTGGTTATCCTGATGACCGGACTTGGGCAGAATCACCACTTCCCTGGGCGAACGAATTTGGTTCACCGCGGCCAGGATTCCCGCCGGCGGGCAGGTCTCGTCAATCAAGCCCAGCCCGACCAGCACGGGGCACTGGATGTGCGGGGCAAAATTGGCGACGTCGTAATACCGGCTGGCCTCGTGCACTTTTTGCGGATCCTTGCCGCTGGTCCAGTCGTACCATTGCGGCCAGCCGCCTTTGCGGCCGGCATCCGGCCCGAGCATGTCGCAGCCGGCCGGCACCAGGGCCAGCGCCGCCGTGATTTTTTCCGGATGCAGGCCGGCGATCATCAGCGTCTGCATGCCGCCCTGGCTGTCGCCCATCACCGCCAGCGTTTTGCCGTCCCAATCCGGGCGCTGGGTCAGGTATTCGACCGCCCGGTAACAGGAGAGATACATGCGAAGAAAATAGGTGGTATCCCGGTCGTCGTTGCCGAGGGCCCAATAATCCTTGAGTGGTCCGGCGAACTGCTCTTTGTAAAACGATTCCGGTTCGTCCATGGGCAGGTCATGGGCTTCGATGTTCAACACCAGCCAGCCTTCCCGGGCGCGGTCGGTCACCCAGCTGCGTTGCAGGGGGTAAACGCCCGCCCATTGCACCATCAGCAGGGCGGGAAATTTCCCGTCCTTCGCGGGCCGGGCGAGCTGGCCGTGAATGTGCGTGCCCCGGATGTTGTCCAGGGTGATTTTCCAGTACTCGAGATTGGTCCGGCCGATATCCACGCGCTCGAGTTTCGGGTTGGCCGGGACCTTCGCGAGCTCCTCGAGCTTGGATTGCCAGAACGCATCAAAATCGGCGGGGCGCGTTGCCGACAAAGGAATCCTGTCGGGTGCCGCGACGGCGCCGCCGGTAGTCCGGAGTTCGGCGCCTGAATTTTCCTGTCCTTTCGCTTCCACCAGCATGGTCCCCGGCGCGTCAAAGGCGGTTTCCAATCCAGCAACGCCGTTGGTGAAAGCCAAATCGCCCCGGCCCGTCTCCGTCTGCTCACCTCTCAAGAGCCGGTAATGAATCGGCGGCGGGTTGGAATCGCCCTTCCATTCGACCTGCCAATGAACGGTTTCCCCGACCTGATAAATGCCGTTGGGATGATCCGGGTTGACGGTCAGTGTTTGGCTGAAGCAGAGATTGGCGGCGGCCAGCGTGAGGGCCGCAAGGTTCCAGACAAGGAGAAACTTGGGTCGCATGCCGCCATTGTGCCGAAACCTCCGGTTTGCGCCAGACCAGACTGTCTGGCCGATGCCGATGTCGGAGGCTGGACACCGGAATTAACCCAGCATTTTCTCAAACCGCGCGGCGGCGGCGTCCCAGGGCGCGGCGTCCTGCGGGGTGACGGTTTTCAGGGTGAAGGAGTTCCGCACCACTTCGCGCGCGGCGGCGAGCGACGGCAGATGGCCCAGGGTGATGGCCTGTACCAAGAGGTTGCCCAGCGCGGTGCATTCGGTCGGGCCGGCCAGCACGGGCAGCGTCAACGCATTGGCGGTGAACTGATTGAGCGTGGCCGCCTGGCTGCCGCCGCCGACAATGTGCAACCGCTCGATTTTTTTGCCGATAAGCTGCTCCAGCCGCCGCAGCACGACGCGGTAGTTGAGCGCGAGGCTTTCGTAAATGCAGCGCATGAACGCCGCCGGATCGGCGGGAACCGGCTGGCCGGTCTCCCGACAGAACGCGGCAATCTTCTCCGGCATGTCGTCCGGGCTGAGAAAGCGCGGGTCGTTGGGATTGATGAGCGAGACGAACGGCGGCGCGTCGGCCGCCATTTGTTCCAACATTGAAAATTCGTACGGCGTTCCTCCCTTCGCCCAGTGCCGGCGGCATTCCTGCACCAGCCAGAGGCCGACAATGTTCTTGAGCAGCCGCACGGAGTGGCCGTAACCGATCTCGTTCGTGAACCCGAGGTCGCGCCCCAGATCGGAGATGACCGGCTGCGGCCATTCGACGCCCATGATGGACCAGGTGCCGGAACTGAGGCACGCCCAGTTCTCGCCGGAAGCCGGAATGGCGGCGACCGCCGACCCGGTATCGTGCGAGCAGCAGGCGATGACTTCGATTTGCGGCAGGCCGACTTCGGCGGCGAGTTCTCTTTTCAACGGTCCCAAACAGGTGCCGGATGGACAGAGGGGTGCGAACAGTTCCTTGCGCAAGCCGAGCGCCGCCAGAAGTTTCTTCGACCAGTTCCGCGTGCGCGGATTGTAAAGCTGCGTGGTGCTGGCGAGCGATACTTCATTCCGGGCCACACCGGAGCAGAAATAATTGAAGGCGTCGCCGATGAGCAGCAATTGCCGGGCAGCGGCTAGGCGGACGGACGGTTCGGCGGCCAGCTGGTAAATGGTGTTCAGCGCCATGAACTGGATGCCGGTTTCGGCATAGATCGTGGGCCAGTCCGCGCGCGCCTTGACGCTTTCGACGCCGGCGGCGGTGCGCGCGTCGCGGTAATGCCAGACGGGCGGCATGATTTGCCCGTGCTCGTCGTACAGCACGTAATCCACGCCCCACGAGTCGGTGCTGAAGCCCGCGATGGGCAATCGGCGCGCGGCGGCTTTTTTCAGGCCGGTCTTCAACTCGGCGAACAGGCCATCCAGGTTCCAGTGCAACGCGCCATCGGTCTTGACCGGCCCGTTGGGAAAACGGTGCAGTTCTTCCAGGACGATTTTTCGGCGGTCGAGCGTGCCCAGCATCAGGCGTCCGCTGTCCGCGCCGAGATCGCAAGCGAGATAATGTGTGGGCATACTGGGACTCCCGCGCATTTTACGCCGCCGCCGGGTGGTGTCAAAGGGATTGGCCGGCACCGGCAGCACGGGAAACGGTCGGCGCGTTGCGTTTAATTGCTCGACTTGGTCAGCTTTGTTTGCAAGGTTGGGCGCATGGATGCGGACGAGCGCGAGATTTTCAATTTCCTCAAGACCTGGGGCCACGAGTACATCAATGCCAAAGAGATTGCCAAGCGCGCCGGCAGTAAGAAACGCTTTTACGAGGATGCGAATTGGGCCAAACCGGTCCTGATGCGCATGGCGGAACGCGGTGTCCTGGAGAGTGACATCCAGGGCCGCTTTCGCATCAAGCCGCTCTCGCGGAAGGAAAAAAACAAGCATATCGTGCCTCCGGACATAGCTCAAATCCTCCAGGAAAACGGATTGGAGATGGGCGAAGCCGTGGAGGAAACTGCGGAGGAGCCGCCACCGGTGGAGAACTGACCGAGGGGCCGCGGGCGGCCGGCTGGGTTGGCCGCCGGGGACTTTTTGGTTTGCCTGGCCATGGTAGCCGCATTGCTCACCACGCTGCTGTTTTCGGTTTCCGCCATTTGCGGGCACCGCACCGCCACGCGCCTGGGCGGGGTCGAGGCCAATTTCTGGCGCATTGTCGGGTCGGCGTTCTTTCTGGCCCTCTGGGCCAACACGGTGGGCACCGGCACGGCAGGGCGGGGCTTCAGCTTGTTTGTGCTGAGCGGACTGGCCGGCATCGGCCTCGGCGATACGGCTTATTTTCAGGCGCTGCCGCGGCTCGGCAGCCGGCGGACTGTGCTGCTCACCCAGTGCCTGATTGCTCCTTTTGCTGCAGTAACCGAGTGGGTCTGGCTCGGCACCCGTCTGCATCCGGCTGAAATGATTTGTGTGGCGGTGATTCTCGCCGGAGTGATCATCGCGCTGGCTCCGGGCGATCACGTGAAAATCAGCCCGCGCCGGTTCGGGGCCGGCGTCCTGGCCAGTGTGATTGCTGCGCTGGGCGGCGCGGTCGCTGCGGTCCTGACCCGCAAGGCGTATTTTGTCGCCCACGCGGCGGGCGAACACCCTGATCCGGGCACCACCGGCTATCAGCGCGTCATCGGTGGCGCCGTGGCGCTGGGCCTGGTTTTCCTGATTGTGAAATGGCGGCACATCCGGCGGCGCGGCGATGATGCCCAGATGGTCGATTCCGTTTCCGCAGGTGAAAAGCTGAAGTTGTGGCCGTGGGTGCTGGTCAACAGCCTGGCCGGACAGACCATCGGGGTAAGCTGCATGCAATGGGCGCTCGAAACCACGCCCACCGGCATCGTCACCGCCATCATCGCCACCACCCCCATCGTCATGCTGCCGCTGGCATGGGTGTTTGAGGGCGAAAAAATCACTTCCCGCTCACTGGCCGGCGGGGTTGTTGCCGTGGCCGGCGTGATCGGGCTGACATTCTGGCATTAGGCTGTTATGCTCCTCCGGAATATTTTCGGCGAGGAGGGAGAACGATTTTATGAGCAACGAACTTGAGGCCGCCGTTGAAACCCTCGGCATTGGAAAATATCGTCGCCACATTTTCTTGTGCGCCGACCCGGGCGAGCCGAAGTGCTGTGCCCGGGAGCCGGGGTTGGCCGCGTGGGAATTTTTGAAGCGGCGGCTCAAGGAATTGAACCTCGTCGGGCCGGAGCCGCTGGTTTATCGGACCAAGGCCAACTGCCTGCGGGTTTGCGTCGGCGGGCCGATCGCGGTGGTCTATCCCGAGGGCGTCTGGTACCGCTCCTGCACGCCGGCGGTGCTGGAACGCATCATCCAGGAACACCTGATGGGAGGCAAAATTGTCGAAGAATTCGCGTTTGCCCGGAACCCGCTTTCGTGAGCGGCCGCGGCTGGTTTGCTGGAATTTCCGGCCTTTTTGATGCAATTGGGGTGGTGCCGGAGCCATTTTTCGCTCGACTTTTATTTTTAGGGGGTGCACAGTTCAAACAGATTTGGAGGGCCGGATGGCCAGATTGCTCATCAAAACCGAGGGTTTGGAGAACCGGACGCTGGAATTGCGTCTGGGGGTGAACCACATTGGGCGCGACCCGGATTCCGATTTTCCCATCAACCATCCCACCGTGTCCACCAGTCACTGCGAACTGGACCTGTCGGCCGAAGGCGTGTTGCTGCGCGATTGCGATTCCACCAACGGCACGTTCGTCAATGGCGATCCGGTCAAGGAAGCCTGGTTGTTGCCCGGCCAGACCGTGCACCTGGGAGACGTGGAATTGTTCGTGGAATCCACGGAGATCAACATTGCGATCCCCAAATTTGAGCGCGAGCGGCCCAAGCCGCCGGTGGTTCTGGAAAGCGGCGTGGTGCTCTGCACCCGGCATCCGCAGGTGCCGGTGACCTTCAAATGCACCCACTGCAACGAGATGCTGTGCAACGCGTGCGTGCACGTGATGCAAATCAAGGGCGGCCTGCCGCTGTTCCTCTGCCCGCAGTGCAGCCACAAGTGCGAACCCATCGAAGCCCTCAAAACGGAAAAGAAAAAGAAGACCATCATCGGCTTTTTGCAGGATACGGTCAAACTCCGGTTCCGGAACCCCGTCAAGCGCGAGAAGTTGTAAAGCCGGGCGCCGCCTTCAAACCAGCGGCTGGTTCTCCAGAAAGCGGCGGACCATTTTTTCCAGCGCCACAATCCAGAGCGGATGTTCGTTCAGACACGGGATCTGCGCAAAGTCCTCTCCGCCGGCCGTCAAAAACGTTTCGCGCCCGCGCAATCCGATTTCCTCGAGGGTTTCCAGGCAATCAGAGACAAACGCCGGACAGATGACCAGCAGCCGTTTGACGCCGCGTTGGGGCAGTTCGGCCAGCACCTGGTCCGTGTACGGCTTCAGCCACGGATCGCGGCCCAGCCGGGACTGGAAGGACACGGAAAATTTGCCCGCCGGCACGCCGGCGGCGCCTACAAACGCGGTGACCGTCTTCAGGCATTGCGCGCGATAACACGTCGCATGGGCCGGGCTGGCGGTTTCGCAGCAGTTCGGCGAGGCCAGGCAATGGCGACCGGTCGGATCGGATTTGCGCAGGTGGCGTTCCGGGATGCCATGAAAGCTGAACAGCAGATGGTCGTAGCCCGCCTCCAGATGGTTCGACGCGCTGACGGCCAGCGCCGCCACATAATCCGGCGCGTCCCCATAGGGCGGCTGCACCACAATTTCCATGCGCGGCGCGAGCGTCCGGGCCGCCTGCTGCACCCGCACCACGGCGGTTTCGTAACTCGACATGGCGTAGTGGGGGAACAGCGGTATCAAAAACGTCCGGTTGACCTGCTGCGCCGCCAGGCGGCGGAGAGCGTCTTCGATGGACGGATTTTGATAGCGCATGGCCAGTTCCACCGGCACCGGCACCCGCTCCTGTAATTTCTCTCGCACATTGCGGCTGGTGACGATGAGCGGCGAACCTTCCTTCATCCAGATGCTTTGATAGGCGTGCGCCGACTGCCGGGGACGGGCGATCAGAATCATCCCCACGACCAACCGGCGGAGCAGCCAGGGCGTGTCAATCACCCGCCGGTCCATGAGAAATTCGTTCAGATACCGCCGCACGTCGCTGACGGCGGTCGAATCGGGCGAACCGAGGTTGACCAGCAAAACGGCCTTGTTCATCGGGCAATCAGAAATTTTCCCGCGCGTTCAGCGACGTTGCAGCCGGAGACGATGGTATCCCCCAGCGACACGCCGTCGCGATAGTGGCCGGCCAGAAAGAGCCCGGGGGCCTGGTTTTCGATGTCGTTCATCAATTCACGGTAGCGGCCATAGCCGACATTGTACTGCGGTATGGCCCGGGGATAAAGCACGCAGTGCTGGAACGCCGGCGCGCCCTGCACACCCAGCAACACCCGCAAATCGGCGCAGGTCAACTCGACCAGTTCCGCCGGCGGCAACAGGGCCAGGTCCGGATAGCGTTCGCCACCGAGGTAGCTGGTTAGTGTCAAATGACCGGCGGGCGCGCGGTTCGGGAACAAAGACGACGAGAAAATCGTGCCGAGAATTTTAAATCCCTCGATTTTGGGAATCAACATGCCGAATCCCTCGCACGGATGTGTCACCCGGTCGCGCCGGAACCCCAGCACCACGCTGGCCACCGGCGGATAACGGATTTCGGCGAATG
>DATJOW010000196.1:0-4667 GCA_035506715.1 Candidatus Acidiferrum sp.
CGTTGGGTGCGGTGGTTCCCGTCCTCTGGCGCAAACGCAACCAGGTGCGCGGTTAAGAAACAGCCCTTCTCTGCAAACGCCGCCCCGTCAGGCGGCGTTTTTGCTTTATGGGATTGCATTAAATGGACAGTCGCAGCATTCGAAACATGCGATGCCGTTTTCGGCAGGATTATTGGAGTGAAATCCGGAACCGGGCCGGGCAAGAAATGGCGCGCTAGCAGTTTCGCCTTTAGATTGGTCGCGTGATAAATATATTCCCGGTGTGATTGACACGGATGCAAAACTCACCGCATGGCTGCCCGTCATCAAATCCGCCAGCTGGCTGGCGCTCGACACGGAAGCCGACAGCCTGCACGCCTATCCGGAAAAGATCTGCCTGATTCAAATCACCACGGCGGGTGGCGATGAATTGATTGATCCGCTGGGCAACTTGAATTTGGACCCGCTGCTGGACGCGCTCAACGCGCATGAGTTGATCATGCACGGCGCAGACTACGATTTGCGTTTGCTGCGCAAGCATCATGAGTTCGTGCCGTCCGCGATTTTCGACACCATGCTGGCCGCCCGGCTTCTGGGCGAACGGCAGTTCGGCCTGGGGGCCCTGGTCGAAAAATGGCTGGGTGCGAAACTGGACAAAGGCCTGCAAAAAGCCGACTGGGCACGCCGTCCCCTCCCCGAAAGAATGGAAACCTACGCGCGCAAAGATACACATTATTTGAAACCACTGGCCGACAAGTTGAAGTTCGAACTTCACCAAAAAGGTCGCCTCGCCTGGCACCGGGAATCGTGCGCCCGGTTGATTGGGGAGACCTCGCAGCCGCCGGTGGTGGATGTGGATTCAGTCTGGCGCGTTAAAGGCAGTTCCCGGCTGGGCCGTCCCGCGCTGGCGGTGTTGCGCGCACTCTGGCAATGGCGCGAGCGGGAAGCCGTGGCCGCAAACCGTCCGCCGTTCTTCATCCTCACGCACGAAAAACTCGTGGCCATCGCCGCCGCCGCCGCCGCGCGCAGACCGGTTGACCCGCTCTTGCCGCCGCGGCTCGCAGGCTCACCCCGCCGCCGTGCTGGCCTGGCCGAGGCCATCCAAACCGGCCTTCGCCTTTCCGTGGACCGGCATCCGGAATTTGTACGGCCCAAAGGCCGTCGCCCGACAGAGGCCGAGTTGCACCGGTATCGCGAACTGGAAAGGCGCCGCGATGCCCGTGCGCACAAGCTGGGCATTGACCCGACCCTCATCGCCAGCCGCGCTACGCTGGGTGAACTCGCCCGGGACTGGGACCAGCACACGCCGGAATTAATGCGGTGGCAGTTGGAATTGTTGGGGTAGCCGCTGGCACGACCAGTTACTCGGACAACAAGGCCACAAACTGCGGCCGTATTCTGCCGCCTCGGCGTGCAATAGATTGGTAGGGCGCGTCACTCCGTGCGCGCCGCGGCTCGCAAGGGAGTGCGAGCCCTACCGCACCACCTCAAACGCTACGGTTTTCAGGTATTGTTGACTGGCCGGGAAATAGTTCTTGTGTTCTCCTCCACGAAGTCCATGCTCGTCAACATGGAAAAATCCTGGTATCGCAAAATGTTTTCACACCCGCAGAATCCCGCTTCGGAACCGACGCCCTCCAACGCCGACTACGGGGATGCAGAGGTGCAGTTCAACATGGGATTGAAATTCGCCAGCGGTGCCGGCGCGACGCGCGATTACGCGCAGGCAGCAGATTGGTATCACAAGGCGGCAGATCAAAGTCATTCCCTGGCGCAATTCAATCTCGGCATGATGTATGCCCACGGGCAGGGGGTAACCCGGGATACCACCCAATCGGCGATGTGGTTTGGCCGGGCCGCGCAGCAGGGAGACGCCGGAGCCCAATTCAATCTCGGGGAAAGCTGTCACCGCGCCAGCCTGCAACGAGAATGCGAGGACGCGCCCGAATCAAGAATTGAAGCTTACAAGTGGTATCGGCTCGCTGCCGCGCAGGGCTACAAGGATTCGGAACGGGCTTATTTAACCCTGACCGTTAAGATGACTCGTGAGGACGTTGCCGTCGGCAACCGTCGCGTTGCCGAATTCAAAGTCGAGAAACCGGAACGCGCTCGCGACTGAAACACAGGTGCATTTGGTAAGCCGGGCTGGTTTCCTCGAAGTCAACCCGACGCACGCGCAGCGCGGCTATGCGTTGCGCAAGCCGGGCTTCCCGTTCCGGGCTTGACGGGGCATGAACCCATGGCATCACTGTCTATGACTGACGCCAACTGAATCCAAACGGCAATTTTGAGTCTGCGGTTCCCGGCCAGGAATCCGGTGCGATTTCAACAAAAGGTAACGAGGGAAACGAAGCATGGGAACCCGAGGCCGTTGTTCCCCTCTTAATAACCTTGCTTTTCGTGTTTTAAAGTGATATTTCTAAACCGTTCTCAGAACAGGCTTATGAAAACTTATCTTTTGCCTCTGACAACGGTTGCCTTCACGCTCGTGTCTTTCAACGTCTCCGCCACGGTGCGTTATGTGGACGTCAACAGCGCCAGTCCGGCGCCGCCTTACACGAATTGGGCAACGGCGGCAAAAACCATCCAGGATGCGGTTGACATTGCGGTGGATGGCGACCAAATCCTCACGACGAATGGGGTTTATGCAAATGGCGGGCGCGTGGTCAATGGCTCGTTGACTAATCGTGTGGTCATAGACAAAGCCGTCACTGTACAAAGTGTCAATGGCCCGACGACAACGGTCATTGATGGCGGCGGAGCGGTTCGGTGTGTTTCCCTGACGAACGGCGCGAGTCTGAGCGGGTTCACCCTGACCAACGGAGTGGACAATATCGGCAATGGCGGCGGCGGCGTGTGGTGCTCGTCTACAAACGCCGTAGTCACCAACTGCGTGATTGCGGGCAACTCGGCTTTCGGGGGCGGCGGGGCTGCCGGCGGCACACTCTATCACTGCACATTAACCGGCAACTCGGGGGTTTACGGAGGAGGCGCGGAGGCGTGCAATCTGAACAACTGCACGCTGGTAAACAACGGTGCCAGTTACGGTGGCGGTGCTGACGGCAGCGACCTGAACAACTGCCTGGTCGTCAGCAACACCGTAAATGCTACCGGTGCTGGAGTGTTTGACAGCACCCTGGACAACTGCACGGTTTGGGGAAACATAGCTTCTGACGGCACCGGCGGAATTGAGGGTTGCGCCGCTCAAAATTGCATCATCTTCGACAATGACCCGGCCAACTACCGTTGGGGCAGTCTGGATTATTGCTGCACGGAGCCGTTCCCGGGCGACGGTTCCGGTAACTTTTCCGGCGATCCGCTATTAATCGATCCGCTGGGCGGCAATTTTCAGTTGCAGTCTAATTCGCCCTGCGTCAACCAGGGGAATAACGGATATGTTGCCTCAACCACTGATTTAGACGGCAATCCGCGGATCTTTGAAGACACTGTGGATATGGGCGCTTATGAATTTCAAACATCGGTTCCGTTGCGGGCAATGATACATCCCGAATCAACAAATGCCGTTTTGGGATATGACTTGAATTTAACCGGCTCAACTTTGGGCGGCATTGGCACGACCAACTCCTGGGACTTTGGCGACGGCACCGGGGCGAGCAATCTATGGTCAGTCGCGCATACCTGGACCACCGCGGGAGATTATCCGGTCACGCTCACGGTCTTCAACGATGCCAATCCCGGCGGCGTGAACGCGACTATAATAATTCACGTATTGACACAAATTCTTTATTATGTGGACGCGAAAGGTACCAATCCGGTTGCGCCGTTTTCGTCCTGGGACAAGGCGGCAACGACTGTTCAGGATGTGGTCGATATCGCCATGGCAGGCGCAACGGTTGTGGTCAACGACGGCGCGTATGCGCCATTTGGCGGGAACAAGCCGCTGAACATCCATAGTGTCAATGGTCCCGCAACGACAATGGTTGACGGGGGCGGCGCGCAACGGTGCGTGTATTTGGCCGGAGGTGCCACGCTTTCCGGCTTTATGTTGACCAACGGAGCAACCGGGGACAACGGCGGCGGCGTTTTCTGCGAAGCTGCGACCACCGTCGTATCCAACTGTGTGTTTGTGGGCAACTCTGCCAGTTCACATTCCGGCGGCGGCGCATTTGGGGGTACGTTGAGCCATTGCATCCTGACCAACAATGTGGCCTATGCTGGCGGCGCTGCCAGCTACTGCACCTTGGGCAACTGTGCAGTGATGGACAACTCGGCCGAAGAAGGCGGTGGGGCATACTTTTGCTCTGTGAACAATTGCACCCTTGTCAGCAACACGGCCAGTGAAGGCGGCGCGGCGTATGAGTCTCAGTTGAATGACTGCATTGTGTATTATAACTCGGCTCCGAGTGGCCCTGATGCATTTGACTGCAGCCTGAATTACTGCGCGACACCTGCCCCCGGCGGCACCGGTAACATTACCAATGAACCCGTTTTTGTGAACCTGGCTGGCGGCGATTTTCACCTGCAATCCAACTCTCCGTGCATCAACGCGGGTAACAATTCTTATGTGGCGACCACCAACGATTTGGACGGCAATCCACGCATCGCCGGCGGCACGGTGGACATCGGCGCTTACGAATTCCAGAATCCGGCCTCGCTCATCTCGTATGCCTGGCTCCAGCAATACGGGCTGCCGAACAACGGCTCGGCGGATTTCACCGACTTCGACG
>DATJOW010000197.1:0-2013 GCA_035506715.1 Candidatus Acidiferrum sp.
ACATCTCGGTGGTGCAGACGCCGGTGAACGCCGCGGGGAAAAAGAGCAGGACGGTATTTTTCTTGCCGAAATTGTTGCTCAGCTTCACGTCCACCAGGCCCGAGGCCTGTTTGGATTTCAACGTAAAGTCGGGTGCTTTAGAGCCGGTTGGTATCGCCATAGTGGTTTTGTGTTGAGTGTTTTATTCGCTTCGGTGTTCTTTCTATAGACGCGAGCCAATGGCCTGTCAAACCCCGAAGAATCAAAGCGCTTGCAGAACCTCCCGGGCATGTTCCGCCGGTTTCACCGCCGGCCAGATTTTCCTGATCGCCCCGTCGGGTCCGATAAGGAACGTGACGCGGTGGACGCCGTGGTATTTGCGTCCCATGAAACTCTTTTCTCCCCAAACACCGTAAGCCTGAACAATCTGCTTGTCCTCATCCGCCAGGAGCGTGAATGGCAGCTTGTATTTCTCGACGAACCGGCTGTGAGATTCCACCGGGTCGGTGCTGACGCCTAGAATGACTGCGCCCTTCTTCTTAAAGTCGGCGAAGTCATCGCGGAAAGCGCAGGCTTCCTTGGTGCAGCCGGAGGTGTCATCCTTGGGATAAAAGTAGAGAATTACGTTCTTCCCTTTAAAATCCGACAGCGCCACCCGGCGGCCATCGCTGGTCGTGGCGGCAAAGGCCGGGGCCTGGTCGCCCTCTTTCAGTTTCAGTTCGATTGTTTTTCCCATGGGACGATTTTAGACCGGGAGGAGCGGCTGGGCAAATCGCCAAAATTAAAGGGCTCGGTCAACGCCGCTGAACGCGGGGCGCGCGCCGCAACGCCGGAGACGAGATGCCGGCACAGTTACCGCTTCACGGTTTTGCACGTTTTTCTCCTTCCCTGGGGCTGGACGACGGGTGCGCGCTGAGCTGGCGCATGCCGTCCCATACATAGAGGAGCCCCGAGCACCCGGTGCAGATGGCCGTGCCGGGCACCAGGAAGGACAACATTCTCTCGTTCCATTTCAGCAGGATCCAGAGCACGAGCGCCATCTGCAGGACGGTGGCCACCTTGCCAAGGATCCGCGGCCGCACGGCCACTTTCCCCACCGTCATTTGAATAACGCCCAGGCCGACCAGAAGCAAAATGTCGCGGCCAATCACGGTGCCGGTGACCCACAACGGGATGCTCTCCAGGTAGGGTTGCCGGTCGAAGCTCAAGACCACGATGCCCGAAACCAGCAGGAGCTTGTCGGCCAGCGGGTCTAGAATCGCCCCGAGCTCGCTGCGCTGGTTGAAGCGGCGCGCGATGAAACCGTCCACGCCGTCGCAGATGGCGGCCGTCGCAAAGGACGCGATGGCCAGCATCCGATGCAATTCATGCCCGTTCCTGACATAGTACAAAACCTCCACCACGAAGAACGGGACCAACAGGATTCTTAGAATCGTGACTTTGTTGGCAGTGGTCATTGCCCGTCTGGTTTCAGTGTCCTATGGGAGTCAATAAAGTCAATCCTTTTTCATGGCCGCGCCTGCCATTTCGGGATTGAAATGCCGCCGTGCGCGGAACAGAATTCCGGCTATGAAGCTCTTACCTGAACCAATAGTCGGCATCATCATGGGCAGCGACTCGGACTGGCCGACGATGAAGAGCGCCGCCGAGGCCTGCGACGAATTCGGCGTCCCAAATGAGGCCCGCGTGATTTCCGCGCATCGCACGCCGCGGGACCTGGAGGAATATGCCAGCGGCGCGCACGAGCGCGGGCTGCGCGTGATCATCGCGGGAGCCGGCGGGGCGGCGCATCTTCCGGGCGTGACGGCTGCCTTCACTCCCCTGCCCGTCATCGGCGTCCCGATCGAAAGCAAAGCGTTGAAAGGTCTGGATTCCTTGCTTTCGATTGTTCAGATGCCGAGCGGCATACCGGTCGCGACGGTGGCGATTGGCGGCGCGCGCAACGCGGGCCTCCTGGCGATCCAAATCCTCGCGGCGGGCGATTCCGGGTTGCTGAACAAGGTTCTCGAGTTCAAGGTGCGGCTGGCGGCCGAA
>DATJOW010000198.1:0-33168 GCA_035506715.1 Candidatus Acidiferrum sp.
ATGCCGGCGTCACGTGGGTCAGAATCAATGACGACCAACACCAGTTCGGTTCCATCGGGCATGTCATCGGCGACCCCCGGGTTTACGGGCGGGTCTATTTCGCCACCGGTGGCCGCGGCATCATTTACGGCGAGGCGTCCGGACCGGGAGACCGACCGGGTAAACGCTGAGGTCGCTCTGAACTTTATGAAATCCTCCCCCGCACGCCTCCTGTGGATGCTGAGCGCGGTTCTGGCGCTGCGGTCTCCCGCCTGCAGCCGGGCCGGCAACTACACCAATTTTGACGTCGCCATCTACATCCCCGTCAGCGTCGTGCAAAGCTTCGCCGAGCCCGGCAAGCTGCAGGCCGACTGGGACCGCATCCATTGCCAACTGAAGTTTGACAAGGTCTACCTCGAGGTCCAGCGCGACCGGAATCTGGCGGACGACGCGCTGCTCGAATCCGTCAAGAAGTTCTTCCTCGACCGGGGTGTCCACGTTGCCGGCGGCATGGCATTGTCCGCCGGCGGGTCGGGCCAATTCCAGTCGTTCTGTTACACCGACCCTGCCGACCGGCAGTTCATCAAACGCGCGGCCGAACTGGCGGCGCGGCACTTCGACGAGATCATCCAGGACGATTTCTTTTTCGTCACGACCAAGAACGATTCGGATATCGCCGCCAAAGGCACAAATACCTGGACGGGCTTCCGGCTCAAGCTGATGGACGAGGCTGCGGAGAACCTCCTGCTCCAGCCGACCCGCGCCGTGAACCCCAAGGTCAGGAACATCATCAAGTTCCCGAACTGGTATGAACATTTCCAGGGGTTGGGCTATGACCTCGAGCGGGAGCCGAAGCTGTTTGACGGCATTTACGCCGGCACCGAGACCCGGGACGCGGTCATCACGGATCAGCACCTGCAGCCCTACGAGAGCTATGAGATCATCCGGTATTTCGAAAACATCGCCCCGGGCCGCAACGGCGGCGGCTGGGTCGACACTTTCAGCATCCGTTACGTCGACCGCTACGCGGAACAGCTCTGGGATACGATGTTTGCCCGGGCCCGCCAGATGATGCTGTTCGAATGGTCCGCCCTGAGCCGGCCGATCGTTCCGGGCGAACGCGAACTCTGGCAGGACCAGCATACCGGTTTCGATTACCGTCAACTGCTGTCGAACTGGGCCAGCACCGCCCCGCCCAGCCAACCCACGCCGACCATCGCCCGCGCCGCCGGCTACGCGCTGGAACAGGCGGACTCGTTCCTGGGCAAACTCGGCAATCCCATCGGCATCGCCAGCTACAAACCGTATCAATCCACCGGCGAGGATTTCCTGCACAATTATCTCGGCATGATCGGCATCCCGATTGAGCTGTACCCCGAATTCCCGACCAACGCGGACCTGGTTCTGCTGACCGAATCCGCGAAATTCGACCCCGACATCGTGGCCAAAATCAAAAGCCAATTGACCGCTGGCAAATCGGTGGTCATAACTTCCGGCCTGTTGCACACCCTCCAGCACCGCGGCATCGAGGACATCGTCGAAGTGCGTTATACCGACCACAAGGTGCTCGCACATCAATATTTCAGCGGATTCGGTTCCGGCAACGGCCTGGCGCTCGAGGGCAACAAGGACGACGACATCCTGTTTCCAGAAATTCTCTTCCTCACGAACGACGCGTGGCCCGTGGTCCGGTTGGTCGCCGGTAGCAACGGGTTTCCGCTCCTGCTGATGGACCACTATTCCCGGGGCGTGATTTATGTCTGGGCCATGCCTGAAAATTTCAGCGACCTGTACCGGCTGCCGCCCAGCGTGACCGGCGCCGTCAAGAATTACGTCCTGCGCGGCTTCCCCGTCCGGCTGGACGGCCCGAGCGGGGTGTCGCTATTCGCGTATGACAATCACACCTTCATCGTGGAATCGTTTTTGCCCGCCGAAACTGACGTGAAAGTATCGTTGACCGGCGACTTCGCCCGGTTGAAGAACCTGGTGACCGGCGAAGAGATCAATGCCTTGGCCCCGGCCCCCAGCCAGAGTCGCTGGCGGGCGTCGGAGGAAAGCCGCGTCTCGTTCAACATTCACCTTCCACCCCACAGCTACAGGGTGTTCGCGGCCGGGAAGTAAATCGCCGTGCCCTGGGGATGGCGGAACAAAACAGGGCCGGCTGAAGGGCCCAGCCGGTTTTGAGCAATCCGGGAGGTGGGATGGCAACTTGAACCTGGCGTGGCGGAGTGTTGGCAGGCAGTCGGTCTTTATATTAAAGGCTTGCGCTTAAATCATCGCTCTGCTTTGCTTTATAATTCAACATGACGACGGAACGAATTACCAGAAACCACTTCGGCCGATCCTGCCGCGGGCTGGCACCGGGCGCGACCCAGAATATCTTCGTGGGCACCGATTGCGGAGCAACGACCTCGAAGATCGGTGCGGTTTGGGAGGATGGCCGGGCCGTTTCCACCAAACTCCTGCAACGTCCCACCCGCGCGGCCAAGGGGCCTGACGCGGTGGTGACGGGCTGGGTGGCCGCCGTTGACGAGTATCTTCAGGAAAATGCCTTGAGCTGGAGGCAAATCAAGGGCGTGGGGCTGGCGATGCCGGGAACGTTCCAGCGCGAAGGGGTCCTGGATCGTCCGGCCAACCTGCCGGCCAGCTTTGCTGGCTGGGACGTCCGCACGGCTTACGCCCGGGCGCTGGCCAAGCCGGCCGGCCGGTTACTACCGCTGGTCGTGGGCAACGATGGAAACTACGGCGGCGTGGCGGAAGCGCAGTTCGCCCGCGGCAACACCCAGGCTTCGGTGCTGCTGCTCGCGCCCGGTTCGGGCTTGGGTGCCGCCTTCATCGGCCAAAACGGCATGCCGCTCAATGGCGACACCCTGGCGGGCATGGAATGCGGCCACATGCCGGCACCCTTGCACCTGTTGAACGCCAAGCCGCTGCCCTGTGGTTGCGGCCGGAACTGGAGCTGTATCGAACCTTACACCACGCTTTCGGGCTTGCCATATCTGCTCACAGAAAAGCTCGTCCAGTATCCCAGGCATCCCCTCGCCAGGTCCACGGCCGACCTCAAAGAGAAGGTGTTGTCCCTCCGCACGCTGGCGCAGAAGGGTGACCCGCTGGCGGTGGAATTGTTTGATTTTCAAGCCCGGGCAATGGGTCTGCACGTGGCCAACCTCATCATGGCCCTGGACCCGGGAATTGTCGTCATCGGCGGCGGATTGATGGATCCCGAAGCCACGTCAGCGAAGTTTCGCGAACGTTATCTGCGGATTGTCCGCGCCACCGCCAAGCCATACCTATGGCCGGCCCAGCGCAAACGGTTGAAAGTGGTGCCGGCCATGCTGGGCGATCTTTCCCAGGCGATCGGCGCCGCCCTGGTCGCGCGCCATCATGTCCGGGCCTGACCTGGGGTGCCGAGTTAACTGGTTTTGGGCGCTTGGCGCGTGGGGCGGGCGGCCTTCCGGCTCAATAACTCCTCAACTTTTGAGATCAGTTGGTCCGGGTCAAAAGGCTTGTAAAGGAATTCGCTGGCGCCCGCTTCCAGCCCGGCATACCGGCCAAACTGGCCGTGCAGGCCTGTCAACATGATGATCGGGACGGTGGCGGTGGCTGGGTCCTGTTTCAGACTTTCGCAAATATCGAACCCGTTCAGACCGGGCAACATCAGGTCCAATACAATCAAATCCGGGGACACCGACCGGGTCTTTAAAAGGGCATCAATGCCGTTGGCAGCGGTGCCAATGGCAAAACCGGCGGCTTTTAAAGTTGAACGGATTACTTCCAATTGATCGGGATCATCCTCTACCACCAATACTTTCCTTTGCATAACGATTCTTTCCACCCGGTAAGACCGACCCGGCGTTCAGGGGTCTGGCACAAATACCGCCCGGATACAGCAGGAACAATGCCGCCGGCGGGTGTGAATAGGGTTTGAAAACACAAGGGAAGTTCGTCAGGCAAATCCCGTTGGGCCGCCGGTGGCTTCACTTATCCGTCTTCGGGGCGTTGAACTCCGATGCCAGCATCGGCTCGTTTCGGGTCTGGGCGTCGTAAGCCTGAGCCATCCACCAACCCGCCATCGCCACCACCGCGCCGCCCAACAAATCCACGAAGTAATGGAAGCGCAGGAAAATCGTGGACCACCAGAGAATCACACACGGCAGCAGGTAAACCCAGAAGCGGCGGCGGCCGTTCTGCCAGTCGAACATCAGCAGATATAACGAAGCGGCGAGGTGCACACTGGGGAAGACATCCACGGCGTTGCTGCCGTCGTTCACCGGATTAAGCACCCAATCCAGCACCCATGGTCCGTGCAAGGGCGCGTCGAACGTCATCCAGCGCCACGGACCGCCGGCGGGCAGCACCGAATAGCCCGTGAACGCCAGCCCATACATCGTGAACAAACCCACCATGCACTTGCGAAACGCGCGCAGATTCAGCACGCAATACGCACCCGGCCCGGCGACAATGTAGTAGAAGAAAAAAAGATAGCCGGCCATCGAAATGTCCGCCATCCACGGATGCAGAAGTCGCTGCCAGGCCACTGCTGGCGTTTCGCCAAGTAGCGCACGGTCCCAGTCCAGCAGCAGCGCGTCCACCTTGCCATGGCCAAGCAGCGGCACCGCCACCCCCATTGCGTAGAAGGAGATGCCCATGACCGCTGGATACGTCAGCAACCGCACCCGCCAGCGCCACGGGGTGGGACTTCTTTCCGCCCAGAAAAGCACCGCCCCGCACGCCAGCACACAGCCGAAGAATACCCACGACCAATCACGGGCCGCACCGCCGTGTACAAACAGCCGAGCGCCCAAGAGCAGCAGATACGTGCCGAAAATCCACTCGTGCGGCAGCACCCGGCGAAGTCTTGAGCCAAGGCAAGCATGGCCGCGTTGGCAGTTCCTCATCTGAACACCGTTGAGCATAGCGTCCACCGGGCTTTCCCACAAGCAGACAGATGCACGACAGCAGCCGGCCCGGGCTTGCCGTTCTGCCGGCGGCTTCAGCCTGCCGCCGGCAAATCCTCTGGCGCTTCACCCGTTTGCAACGGTTCCAGCGGCATCGGCTTCTCGTGATCCAGGGTATCAGCACAGACGCGGAAGAAGTCAATGGCAGTCGTCACGCGTCGGATTTCGAGCAGGAATTTTTCGTCGACGCCTTCGCCGATGAAATTCATGAATTTTTTCATCCGCTGCACCTGGGCGGATTCCGGCACGTCCGGCGTTATTTCATTTTCCCAAAGCGCCCGAACATAATTCAGCACGTCGCGTCCCGTCGGCTGCCTGATTCCTTGACCGCGCAACTGTGCCCGGATCTGGTCGAACAGCCATGGGTTGCGAATGGCACCGCGCCCGATCATCAAGCCGCGAGCGCCGGTCTCGGCCAGCAGCGCCTGCGCCTGGGCCGGGCCGTGGACGTTGCCGTTGGCCAGCACTGGACAGCGCAACTCACCCGCCGCCCGCGCGATGAGGTCGTAACGCACCCCGGGCCGGTACATCTGCAGCACGGTGCGGGCGTGGACTGTGAGCAGGTCAATCGGATGCTTGGCGAACAGCGGCAGCAAGGCGTCAAATTCGGCGGGCGACTCGAAACCGATGCGCGTTTTAACCGTGAATGGAATTGTCACCGCATCTCGTAATGCGCCGATAATGGCGCCGATCTTCTGCGGTTCGCGCAACAGCCCGCCGCCGGCGCATTTGCGGTAAACCACCGGCGCCGGACAGCCCAGGTTCAGTTCAATCGCCGCCACCGGATGCTTTTGGAGCGCATTCGCCGTGCGGACCAGCGCGGGAATATCGTTGCCGATGAGTTGCGCGACCACCGGCCGGCCGGTGGGGTTTTCGGTGATGGACCGGAGAATCGAACGTTCCGGACGGTAATCGCCATGGACGCGGAAGTATTCCGTCCAATAGGCATCCGGCCCGCCGTACCGCATGATGACCCGCCAGAATTCGAGCGTGGTCACGTCCTGCATCGGCGCCAGCGCCAATATCGGCACCGGGCCGCGGAGCAGGTTCAAAAAAGTTTCGGGCGGATTCACGCGGAGCGGAAGTCTGCCGGATGAAAGCCACGAGGCAAGAGGCAATGTTCAGTTGAACTTGCCTACTGCATCAGCTATGGTGTCAGCCTATGACTTTGACAGAAAAGATTCTCGCCCGGGCCGCCGGCAAGGCGCGGGTGCAGGCCGGCGACAACGTCTGGGTGAACGCCGACGTGCTCATGACCCATGACGTCTGTGGGCCCGGCACTATCGGCGTGTTCAAACGCGAGTTCGGCAAGACCGCGAAGGTCTGGGACAAAACCAAAATTGTCATCATACCCGACCACTACATTTTCACCGCCGATTCCATGTCCAACCGCAACGTGGACATCCTCCGCGACTTTGTGAAGGAGCAGGGAATCCCGTATTTCTATGATGTGATCGACGACCCGAACGGCCACTGGCACTTCGACATGAGCAAGGGCCACTTGAAGCGGCAGTACGGCTCGCATTACGCGGGCGTCTGCCACACGGCGTTGCCGCAAAAGGGCCACACCCGGCCCGGCGAAGTGCTCTTCGGCACCGACTCGCACACATGCATGGCCGGCGCGTTCAATCAGTTCGCCACCGGCATCGGCAACACGGACGCCGGGTTCGTCATGGGCACCGGCAAATTGCTCATCAAGGTGCCCGAAACCATGCATTTCCGGCTTGAAGGGAAATTGCAGCCGGGCGTGATGGCCAAGGACGTGATCCTCCATTGCATCGGCGAAATCGGTTTCGACGGCGCCACGTACCGCGCGATGCAGTTCGACGGGCCTGGCGCGGCGTCGCTCTCGATTGACGACCGCATGACCATCGCCAACATGGCCATCGAGGCGGGCGGCAAGAACGGCATTTTTGAATTCGATTCGCGCACGGCCGAATACGTGGACGCCCGTGTGAAATTAAACGGTACGAAATCCACCTACCAGCCCGTGGAGCCGGACAGGGATCAGAAGTTCGTCTATGAACTGGTGGTGAACCTGGACAAGCTTGAGCCAACGGTCGCCTGCCATCCCGATCCGGGTCAGCGCAAGAAGGCGAAGGAACTCGGCCACATCAAGCTCGACCGCGCCTACGTCGGCTCCTGCACTGGCGGCAAGACCAGTGATTTTGTGGAGTTCGCCCGCGTGTTGCGCGGCAAAAAAGTGGTCATTGACACATTCGGGGTCCCGGCCACACCGGAGATCGTGCGCGATTTGCAGACGACCTACTGGGGCGCTCAGACGATCTGGGACGTGCTTGTGAGTGCGGGCGTGCAGATGACAGAGAACGCCGGTTGCGCCGCCTGCCTGGGCGGGCCGGTGGACACGTTCGGCCGCATCAACAGGCCGGGGATCAAATGCATCAGCGCCACCAACCGGAATTTCCCCGGCCGCATGGGCGACAAGGAAAGCCAGGTGTTTCTCGCCTCGCCGATGACCGTGGCCGCCAGCGCCATTGCCGGCAAGATTGTGGACCCGCGGGAATTCCTGAGTTGATCAAGCGGTCCCGGGCAGGCAGGTTGCGCTCGAAAAGTCAACGCTTATGATTGCTGAAAATCGGACGGCCCTGCCCACCGATGGTCGCCCGATCAACGTGCTGGGCATTTCCGCTTTCTATCATGACAGTGCTGCCTGTCTGGTCCGCGACGGACAGATCATCGCCGCTGCCCAGGAGGAGCGGTTCACGCGCAAGAAGCACGACGCAGGATTTCCGGCCAACGCGGTGGCGTATTGCCTGCACGAAGGAAACATCCACGCACGCGACCTGGACTATGTCGCATTTTACGAAAAACCGTTCCTTAAATTCGACCGCATCCTGCACAGTTATTTGGCCTACGCGCCTTCCGGACTCCGGTCGTTTCTCATGGCCATTCCGCTCTGGATCCGTGAACGGATCTGGATGAAGGAGCTGATCCGCAAGGAGCTGGGCTGCAACTGCAAGATCTTGTTTCCGGAACATCACGAGTCCCACGCCGCATCCGCGTTCTTTCCTTCACCTTATCCCGAGGCTGCCTTTCTTACGGTGGACGGCGTGGGGGAATGGACCACCACGAGTTTTGGCACGGGCCGCGGCAACCGGATCGAGATGCTCGGCGAATTACACTTCCCGCATTCGCTTGGCCTGTTGTATTCGGCATTCACTTACTTTACCGGATTCCGGGTCAATTCCGGCGAATACAAGCTCATGGGTCTCGCACCTTACGGCGAGCCGAAGTACGTCGATTTGATTTTACGCGAATTGGTGGATCTCAAAGAGGACGGCTCGTTTCGGCTCAACATGAGTTATTTCAACTACGGCGTCGGCCTGACGATGACGAACGCGAAGTTCGACCGCTTGTTCGGCCGGCCGCCGCGCCGTCCGGAATCCAAATTGACGCAGAGCGACATGGACCTGGCCCGCTCGATTCAGGACGTGACCGAAGAAATCATGTTCCGCATGGCGCGACACGTGCGGCGCGAAACCGGTCTGAAAGATCTGTGTCTGGCCGGCGGCGTGGCGCTGAATTGCGTGGCCAATGGCCGCATTCTGCGCGAAGGCATTTTTGACCGCATCTGGATCCAGCCTGCCGCGGGTGATGCCGGCGGAGCCCTGGGAGCGGCGCTGTTCGCCTGGCATCAGTACCTTGGACGGGAACGCCGGGCCGATGGCGTGAACGATTCGCAACGCGGTTCCTACCTCGGTCCAGAATATTCGCGTGACGAGATTCGCGCCTACCTCACGGCCAACCGCATCCCGTTCGCCGAGCTCAGCGACGCGGAGCTGCCGGAGAAAATCGCCGACCTGATCAAGGCGGAAAAGGTCATCGGCTGGTTTCATGGACGGATGGAGTTTGGCCCGCGGGCGCTGGGAGCCCGCTCGATCATCGGCGATGCGCAATCGCCGAAGATGCAGGAAGTGATGAATCTGAAGATCAAATTCCGCGAGAGCTTCCGGCCGTTTGCGCCCAGCGTACTGCGTGAAAAAGTTTCCGAATACTTTGACTTGGATCGGGAGAGTCCCTACATGCTGTTGGTCGCGCCGGTGGCCAAAAGCAAGCGGCGGCAATTGACCGACGGCGAGCAAAAGCTATTTGGCTTGGAAAAATTGCTCACCATCCGCTCGACAATTCCGGCCGTCACCCACGTGGATTACTCCGCCCGGGTGCAGACCGTGACAGAGGATCACCAGCCGATGTACTACCGGATGATCCGGAGGTTTGACGAAAAATACGGCTGTCCGGTGATCATCAACACCTCGTTTAATGTGCGCGGCGAGCCCATCGTGGGGACGCCGGAGCACGCCTACACCTGTTTTATGCGGACCAACATGGATTACCTGCTGCTGGGTAATTTTCTCCTCGAAAAGAAGGGCCAGAAACCGCTCGACAAAGACATGGACTGGCTCAAGGAATTTGAACTTGATTGAAGCCGGATGATTCGCGACGAGATCAAACAACTTAAGACCGGTCCGCGGGAACTGCGCAACTTCGGCCTGCTGGTGGGCGGCGTGTTCACGTTGCTCGGCTTTATTCTGCTGTTGCGGCACCGCCCGGCGGCTCCGTATTGCCTGAGCGCGGGCGCGGCGTTGATGTTGCCAGGATTGATTGTTCCGCGCATCTTGAAGCACATCTACCTCGCCTGGATGGCACTCGCCCTGGTGCTGGGCTTCATCGTTTCGGGCATTTTATTGTTCGGACTCTTTTTTGTGGTCATTACGCCGATCGGGCTGGTCGCGCGATGCCTGGGGAATGACTTTCTGCGTCTGAAGTGGAGCCGAGCGGCGGCGAGTTACTGGCTGCCACGCGAACGCAAAACAAGAAATCCGGCGGAGTATGAACGCCAATTCTGAATCGAATCCGGTGGCGCGCCCTGCGCGGTGGAAGCGATTGCTGCAAAATCTGTCATTGTCCGCCGCAGCGTTCTTGATGTGCCTCGCAGTCTTGGAACTGGTCTTGCGGCTGTGCGGTTACGGGAACCTGGAAATTTATGAGCCGGATCCCAAACTCTATTGGAGGCTCAAGCCGAACCAAGACTGCTACACCAAGATTGACCATAAGCCGGTCCACGTGAATGCCCAAGGCGCGCGCGGGCCGGAATTTCAAGTGGCGAAGCCGACGAACACGATCCGGATTCTGTCATTGGGCGATTCCAGGACCTTTGGCTGGGGGCTCTCCGATGCAGAAACTTATTCGCGCCGGTTGGAGGGCTTACTGCAGGCCTATGTCGGCTTGGATCGAAGAGTGGAGGTCATTAACGCCGGGGTCAACGCCTGGTCGTACTCGCAAATGCTCGTTTACTTCCGCGATTTCGGCCTCCGTTACCAGCCGGACTTTGTGATTCTCGCCGACGCCAATTTGTGGACGGAATTCTCGGAGAAGAACAGCCCGGAATTCGTGAAGAAGTTCATGTGGCGCGTGCGGCTCAAGAATTTCCTGCGCCGATTCGCCATGTATCATTTCGTGGTGGAAGTCGAGCTGCGTAAAGCCTATGAGAAGGAGCGCTTGAAATTCCTTCCGGTGGACCCCGCCCACGACATGTTGTTCAAGGAACAGCAACAGCGGGACCCCGGGGCGGTGTACCGCGATGCGATCGCAGGAGTCTGTCTGGTTGCCCAAACCAATCACATCAAGGCCCTGTTGCTTTACGTGCCAACATTGGATCAGTTGACGGCCGCCGGCCAGCGATCGAGCCTGCTCCAAATAAAACGCGCTGTCAGCACCGAGTTCGCCGCCCCACAGGTAGATATGACGCCGGAGCTGCAGCTGCAGGGGAAAGCCCTTTACTTGGATGCCGACCCGGTCCACCTTAACGCTCAAGGCAACGCCATCGTGGCGGAACGCCTCTTTGAAACGATCACGAATATGCTGGCCAAATGAACCGCTTGGGCATCATCTGGGAATTCTGGGAATTTCTCCGCGAACGCAAGCGCTGGTGGCTGGCGCCGATACTCGTTTTTCTGGTGCTCCTGGGTGCGCTCTTGATCTTCGCGAAAGGTTCAGCGCTGGCGCCGTTTATCTACAGCTTGTTTTAGACCCGAAGACCGGTTTCGAGAAATCGCCGGCTGACGAGCCCGGGAATTTGATTCATCCCCGCAAGGGTCTGCAGCAATAACAGTGTTTCTGCGTCGAAGCTATTTCGCCAGGCTGGCCCCGGGCAGATAAACCGAAAATGTCGTGCCTTCGCCCGGCACCGTGTGCACGTGCAGGGCGCCATTGGCTTCCTTGACCAGGCGCTGCACGATGTTCAGTCCCAGGCCGGTTCCCTGGCGCGGCCCCTTGGTCGTGAAATAGGGCTGAAATATTTTCGGGAGCACTTCCGTCGGGATGCCGGGCCCGTTGTCGCGCACCCAGAATTTCACCAGCGGCGGCGTGTTGCTCATGCTCTCCACATTCAACAGCCGGTCGTGCGGGCCATCCTTGAACGCCGTCAGTTCCAGTGGCGCGGGCAACACTTCGCCGCCGATTTCAACGCGGTGTCCGGCCGGCGCACATTGAAAGGCGTTCACGGTCAGGTTTAGCAAAATCTGGATGACATCCGTGCCGTTCATCCGAACCCCTATCTCTTCCTTCAAAAACGCGAGGTCAAATTCATTTCCCTGCAGCGTCGGATGGACGCGAATGAGCTGGTCGAGGTCCTTGAGCAGCTGATTGGCGCTCACCTGCGGAGCTTCCTCCGATTTGCGGCGCAAAAAGCCGAGATACCGGCGGGAAATTTCCACGCAATTGCCGACCTGCCGCGCGATAATGCGCAGGCGGTCCTTGATGAATTCCAAGTCCTCCATCTCCAGCCGGGAATTGCGATTCAGGCGCTGGGTCAGCACCTGCGTGAAGCCGGAGATGACCGTCAGGGGGCCGTTGATGTCATGAATAATGCTGGCGTAAATGTCGCCGCGGGTCTTGGCAATCTGTTCCTCGACCTTCTGACTTTGCAGCTCGTTCAGCAGTTCCTGCACTTTTTCGGCGCTGCTGTGAATTTCACTTTCCAGCCGGCGCCGCTGCATCGCCTGGCTGACGGCCGCGCGAATCGTGTTCACATCGAACGGCTTGTTGATGTAATCGCAGGCCCGCAAGCGCAGGGCCTGCCGGATGGTGTCCGTCGTCTCAAACGCCGTGATCATGACCGCCTCGATGTTCGCGTTCACGAATTTGAGGCGTTCCAGCACCTCGATGCCCGACATGCCGGCCATGCGGATGTCGAGCACCGCCACGTCAATGGGGTGCTGCTTCGCCAGCTCGATGGCCTTTGGACCATCGTCGGCCATCAGCAGATTGTATTCGTCTTTGAAGATCACTCGCAGCGACTGCCGCGAGCCCTCCTCGTCGTCCACCACCAGCAACGTGCCGCGGCGCTTGCGAATCGTCGTGCTGTCGTCTTCCGCCGCGTTGCTCTTGGTCACCACTGGTTCACTCATCACAGGCATAACTCAGCCCTCGGTTTTGGTTTAATCTACGAAGCGAACATCTTGAATGACAGTCATTGTTGCCGCAAAGATCTCCAGTCTCAAGGAGAAATCAGTTGCCGCCGCAGTTTCTCCAGCGCCTGCTGGGCGGTCAATTGCTTGAAGGTCTCACGCTCATAGGCGTTCCGCCGGCGCTCCACCTCCGTTCCGGCTTCACCGACCAGCGCCAGAAAAACCGTTCCGACCGGCTTGTCCTGGGTCCCGCCTGCCGGACCGGCAATCCCGGTGACGGCAAGAGCATAATCCGCGCCAGTTCCACGCCGCGCACCTTCGGCCATTTCGCGGGCCACAGCTTCGCTCACCGCCCCGTGCGCCGCCAGCGTTTCAGGCCGGACGCCGAGAAATTTCTGCTTGGCTTCATTGCTGTAGGTGACGAAGCCGCCCAGAAAAACCGCCGACGCCCCCGGCACATTGGTGACGCGATGGGCAATGCAACCGCCGGTGCAGGATTCCGCCAGCGCCAGGGTTTTCCGGCGCTCCGTCAGCAGCCGAACGACGACCAGTTCAATTTCTTCATCATCAAAACCATAGATTTGCGCGCCGAACGTTTGCCGCACGATGGCGGCCGCTTCGTGCACCACCCGCTCCGCCTCCGCGCCCCGGGCCGACAACCGCACATCCACCTGCCCGACCCGCGCGCAATAGCCCACCTCCAGTCCCCTGGCCTCCAGGGGAGAGAGCGGCGCGCCGAGCTTTTCCTGCACCAGCGATTCGGCGAGACCGCCTGTCCGCAGCGTGTGGCACACAAACGGTCCGGCCGGCGGGAACTCGCGCCGGAGCAGCGGCACCACCTGGTCGTCAAACATCGGCCGCAATTCCCGCGGCGGGCCGGGCAGCATGATCAACCACCTGTTTGAACGCGAAGATGGAGGATTGAGAATGGAAGATGGCGAACCCGTTTGTTTGCTATCCTCCATTTTCCATCTTTTATCCTCGTTTACTTCCATCGCCAGTCCCGGGGCGGTACCGTTCGGGTTGGCCAACACCAGCGCCCCCTCGGGCACGAGCGCCTGGACTTCGTTGTTCTTCGGCATCGGCAGGTTGCGCGCGGCGAAACGCCTCTGGATGTGATGCCATACCGCCTCGTCCAGCCGCAATTTCTTGCCCAACAGTTGCGCAATCAAATCCCGCGTCAAGTCATCGGAGGTTGGCCCCAGACCGCCAGTGACGATGACCAGGTTGGCCCGGTCCAGCGCTTCCCGGACAGCGGATTGGATGGCCGGCGCCGTGTCCGGGACCGCAACCTGGCGGGTGACCAGATAACCCAGGTCAGCCAGGCGGCGACAGAGCCACTGCTGGTGGGTGTTGAGCACGCGGCCCAACATCAGTTCGCTGCCGGTGTTGACCAGTTCGATGTTCACGCGGCGCAGTGTCAGGCCGGGCTGGGCCGGTGGCAAGTCCGCAGCGCGTCAACGCGGTTTGGCCGGCCGGGAGGTGCGGACTTCAGCGGTGAAGGTCCCCAGCAGGTAACTGCGGTCGGCATCCGGCGTGCAGAGATAAAGGCTTCCCGGCAGACGGCCATTTTCCAGCAGGCCAAATTCCAGCCGCATCGCGTAACCAGTGTTGAAGCTCTCCCGCCCGGAATTCGCGTCGTTACTCCACCGCAACGTCACCCGCGCCGCTTCCTCCGTGTTGGTGGTGATATGAATTGTCTGGGCCGCCAGGGCCTCGGCCATCGCCCCGCTGAAATTGATGGTGACGCCAAAATCCACCGGGCCGCGCGTGCCCTGGCGGAGTGTCAAAGTGCCATTCTGAAAACTGGCCCGCTCGATGATGAAATCCTGGCCGTGAATCCGACCCGCCACCGGAGTGGCGGGAATGGTCGCTAGGTCGAGATTCAATTTCCAAAAGGTGTCATTGGCCGGCGGCGCAGCGGCGGCAAACTTGGGCGGCGCGGCCGGCAGGGTGGCCGGACCGTTTCCATGCCCTGCCGCTGCCGGTTTTCCCGGCGGCCGGGTTTGTCGGCCGTGAAAGGCAAGCACCAGAATCACGGCCGCCGCCACCAGGGCGCCCAACAGAACGGCCCGCCAGGGAACACCCTGTTCCGGTGCGGGCGGCGGCGGGGCCGGCGCGTTGGTGACAACGGCGGGCAACGGGCGCTCGGCGCCGACTTTCGTGCCGTGGAGGATAAATTTCTGATCGTTCGACGCCGGCGCTTGGGGCACGATGATCTTCTGGAAACATGTTGGGCACTGCATCGTAGTGCCAGCCTGTGTCGAATCGCACTTAATGTGCTGACCGCATACCGGACAGGCGTATTTGAATTCGCTCATGGCGCGGACGGTTGGTGTTGGCTGGTCTAATCATCCCACTTTTGCCTTCTGACCGCAATCCGGCATTTGGGAGTGACTTTTGACCCTCCCGGGCGCACATTCGGGCCGTTGAAACGCATGAAAAAAATCTTCCCGGTATCCCGCAGCGGGCGTTTCGGCCCCGGCCCCGGCCCCGACGTGGCCCGATTCACCGAATCCATCTCGTTTGACCGCCGGCTCTGGCGGCACGATATCCTGGGCTCGCTGGCTCATGCCGCCATGCTGCGCAAAATTGGCGTGCTCTCGCCCGGGGAGGCTGCGGCCATCACGCGCGGACTCAAAGCCATCGCCCGTGAAATCGAGGCCGGGAAATTCCGGTGGAAGCCGGAACTGGAAGACGTCCACATGAACATCGAGGCCGAACTCACCCGGCGCGTGGCAGCGGGCGCCAAATTGCACACCGGCCGGTCGCGCAACGACCAGGTCGCCCTCGACCTGCGCCTCTGGCTGCGGGACGAAATTGTTCAGCTGCTCGCCGCCATCGCCGACCTGCAACGTTCGCTGGTAGCGCTCGGTGAAAAGAACGCCGACGTGCTCATTCCCGGCTACACCCACCTGCAACGCGCCCAACCGGTTTTTCTCGCGCATCACCTGCTCGCCTATGTCGAGATGCTCGAGCGCGATTGCGAACGGCTCTGGGACGGCCACTCGCGCGTGAACGTCTGCCCGCTCGGCAGCGGCGCCCTTGCCGGCTCCACCCTGCCGCTCGACCGCGTCTTCGTCGCCAAAGCGCTCGGCTTCGTGGATGTGAACGGACGACCGCAACTCGCACAAAATTCCATGGACGCCGTGAGCGACCGGGATTTTGCCGTGGAATTCTGCGCTGCCGCCGCGCTCCTGGCCGTGCACCTCTCGCGGCTGGCCGAGGATTTGATCCTCTGGTCCAGCGCGGAATTCAACTTCATCCGGATCGCCGACACCTACACCACCGGCTCATCGCTGATGCCGCAGAAGAAAAACCCGGACATCGCCGAGCTGGCACGGGGCAAATCGGGGCGCGTCGTCGGCAACCTCGTCGCGCTGCTGACGCTGCTCAAGGGGCTGCCGATGACGTACAATCGCGATTTACAGGAAGACAAGGAGCGGGTGTTTGACACCGCTGACACCGTGCGCGCCACGGTGCGGCTCATGACGGCGATGCTGAAAAATACCAAGGCAAATCGAGCTGCGTGCGCCGGAGCCGCCGCCGACCCGGCACTGCTGGCGACCGACCTGGCGGATTATCTCGTGCGCAAGGGAATGCCATTCCGGCAGGCGCATCATGCCGTCGGCGCGGTTGTGGCGCTGGCGGAAACAACCGGCAAGCCGCTGAACCGGCTGACGCTGGCCCAGCTCCAATCCGTGGACAAAAAATTCGGCCGCGACGCACTGGGCGTGTTCAATTTGAAACGCGCGATGGCGAAACGGAACCTGACTGGCGCGCCGGGGACCAGGGAAGTATCGAAGCAGCTAAAGCGGTGGCGGGAGTTGTTACACCTGTAAAATGGCGGCAAACGCAAATGCGCTTTTGACCGATTTGCTCCGGCAGACCTCGCGCTCGTTTTACCTGACGCTGCGGGCGCTGCCGCGAAAAGTGCGCCCGCAAATCAGCCTGGCCTATCTGCTCGCCCGCACTGCCGACACCGTCGCTGACACCGACCTGGTCCCCCTCGATCAGCGGCTCGACGCGCTCAAACGATTGCGGGAGCGCATTTCCGGCGCGGCCATCACGCCGCTGAATTTCGGCGCGCTGGCCCAACACCAGGGCACCCCCGCCGAGAAATTGCTGCTCGAAAAAGTCGAGGACAGCCTCGCGCTGCTCAATGCCTTTTCGCCTGCCGACCAGCCGCTCGTCCGCGCCGTTCTCGCCACCATCACGGGTGGACAGGAGCTGGATCTGCGCCGATTTGCCGGGGCCTCGGCGGACAACATCGTGGTGCTGGAAACGGCCGCCGATCTGGACGATTACACCTGGCGGGTCGCCGGTTGCGTCGGCGAGTTTTGGACCAAAATGTGCCGGGCGCATCTGTTTCCTCGATTGCGGATGGATGAGGCGCAGCTGGTCGCGGACGGCGTCCGGTTCGGCAAAGGGCTGCAACTGGTGAACATCCTGCGCGATTTGCCGTCGGACTTGCGCCAGGGTCGCTGCTACCTGCCCAAGGACAAACTGGAACCGGCGGGTCTGCTCCCCGAGGCGTTGCTGTCACCGGTAACCGAGGCGAAATTTCGCCCGTTGTTTCATGAGTATCTCGACCGGGCCGAAGCGCACCTGGCGGCAGGCTGGCGATACACCAACACCCTGCCCTTCGGACAGATGCGGGTCCGGCTGGCTTGTGCGTGGCCGATCCTGATCGGGATGAAAACCCTGGATAAACTGCGCACGGCCAGCGTGCTGGACTTGCAGCGCCGAGTGAAGGTTTCGCGGGTTGAAGTGCGCGGGATTTTGTTACGTTCCTTGCTGGTTTATGCCTTGCCGCAGGCGTGGCAAAAATTGTTTTCCCCCGGCGGGAAAGCTGTTGCATCCAGAGACAAATTGGCGTAGAAAGCCGATATGCAAACCCTGAAGTTATTGCCTGCAGTCTGTCTCGTTGCCGTATGTACCGGATCCTTGTGCGTCCGTGCTGATGACACCCCCGTTCAAGCCGCCGCCCGAGCGGCTCTGGAACAAAAGATGAAGGATCTGGACAATACCACTACTGCGCCAGCCGCTGCTTCCAACAACGCGGCACAGCCTGCTAAGACTGCTCCTGCGAAAGCCATCCCAACACAGACAAAAGCGACGGCCCCTAAACCAGCGACGGCGACCACACCCAAGCCTGCGCCGACCGCCGCAGCGAAACCGGCGGCCGCCGCACCGCCGGCAGCCGCAGCCGCGACGGCTGCCGCGCCCAAGCCCGTTCCCGCGCCGGCGCCAAAACCGGTTGTGCCGGCCCCGGCTCCCGCCGCAGTTGCGGCCCCAGCCCCGGCTCCCGCCCCAGTTGTGGCCAAACCCAGCGCGCCGGCTGAAACCGCCCCGGCCCCACCGACGCCTGAGGCAGAAAGTGCACCCGCCGCACCAACTGAGGCCCCCGCGGAAACAACGCCGGCTCCGGCGACTACCGCGCCGGCCGCCGCCCCGGCCGAATCGGTCCCGGCCGAAACAACTCCTCCGACCACTCCGCCACCGGCCGAAACCAAACCGGCGGAGGCAGAACCGACCTCTGAAGCAGCGCCTGCCCCGGCCCCTGCCCCGGCGCCTGCTCCGGTTGCTGCGCCAACACCCGCGCCTGCGCCGGCGCCGGTTGCCGCACCCAAACTCGCCCCGGCCGCCCCTGTTCCCGCCTTTCCAGTCGCGAGCAAGCCGGGGGTGATGAGCCCAACCAATCTGCTGGACGCGAAAATCCCCACCGGCGCACTGGGATTGAAGTCGATAGAGCCGCCGTTGCTGCCGGTTACCCCGGATCAGCAATCGCAACTGCTGGATTTGCTGGCGAAGTACAAGGCCAATCAACTTTCGCCGGAGGAGTATTACAAGCGGCGCACCGAGATCCTGGCACAGCCTTGATTCCGGCCCGGTTTACCACCCGCCGGATGCGCCTGTCCGGCGGGTTTTTTGTCGCAAGGCGGGGTGCCGAAGTCCTTCAGGATTGAACTTTGAAACAAGAACTTTAAACTGCCCCGGTCATGCATCATTTCCGATATGTGGGCCAGCGGTTGTTTTGCGAGGGCGTCTCGGTCGAGACGCTGGCGCGCCGCTTCGGGACGCCGCTCTACATCTATTCGCAGCGCACGCTCACGGAACATTTCCAGAAGCTCGACCGGGCGCTGGCGCCCGTGCCGCACCTGGTTTGTTTCGCGCTCAAGTCCAACGGCAACCTGTCCGTCCTGCGGACCCTGGCCAACCTGGGCTGCGGTTTCGATATTGTGAGCGGCGGTGAACTGGAGCGCGTGCTGGCGGCGGGCGGTGATCCGCGACAATGTGTCTTCGCCGGCGTGGCCAAGACGGAGGCGGAAATCGAACTGGCCCTGCGGCGGGGGATTTATTCGTTCAATGTGGAAAGCGAACCGGAACTGGCGCGAATCAACCGGATCGCCGCCCGCCTGAAAAAAGTCGCGCCCGTGGCGGTCCGCGTGAACCCCAATGTGGAAGCGTCCACGCACCGGAAAATCACCACCGGCACTTACGAAAACAAATTCGGCATCGCCTACGAGCAGATTGAAGCGGTGTACGCCCGCGCGCGCCGGCTCCCCCATCTGCGCCTGCGGGGATTGCAGATGCATATCGGCTCGCAATTGACCTCCGTGACGCCCTTTGCAACGGCGGTGCGCAAGGTCCTGCCGCTGCTCCGGCGATTGCGCGACCGGTACGATCTGGAATTTTTCAGCATCGGCGGCGGGCTGGGCATCGTGTATGCGCCCGCCCTGGCCAGCGGGGCGCCCCGCTGGTGGCAATCGCGCGCGGCGCGGAACATCCTGACTCCGCAGGCCTATGCCGCCCGTCTGCTGCCTCTGCTCCGGCCGCTGGGCCTGAAAATCCTGGTCGAGCCCGGCCGGTTCATTTCCGGCAATGCCGGTATTCTCGTGACCCGCGTTGAGTATGTAAAACAGACGGGCAGAAAGAACTTCGTTATCGTGGACGCCGCTATGAACGATTTGATCCGCCCCGCGTTTTACGATGCCTATCACGAAATCGTGCCGGTCACCCGCCGGGGCCGCGCCCGCCGGAGAGCCGACGTGGTGGGGGGCGTCTGCGAATCCGGTGATTACTTCTGCCATGACCGTCCGTTGCCGGCGGTGGGCGAGGGCGATTACCTGGCGTTGTTAAGCGCCGGGGCCTACGGGTTTGCCATGGCCTCGACCTATAATGCCCGGCCGCTGGCGGCCGAGGTGCTGGTGCTCGGCCGGCAGGCGGCGGTGGCGCGGGACCGCCAGCCGATGCGGGAGATTTGGTCCGGCGAGAAAGTTGTGGCATGGTTAAAGTAGGATTGTGAATCATCCCTATTCCATCGCCGCTCACTGGCCTGGCGGTTTCGACGAAGCCGCTCTCCGGCAGTGGGCGCAGGAATTGCGGGGCCAATTGCCGGCGCCGCGGGTGTCCCTCGGCCTGGTATTCATGTCGCCGAAATTTTTCCCGGTGGCCAAAGCGGTGCTGGAAATTCTGCGCGTGCACGCCCGGATACCGCTGCTGGCGGGCTGTTCGAGCACCGGATTGATTGCCGGCAGCCAGGAGCTGGAAGGGGCGAGCGGGCTGGTGCTGGCGCTGTATGTGCTGCCCGGGGCGGAATTAAAGGGGTTCCATTTCACCCAGGAACAGCTCGAGGAGGCCGGGGCCCCCGATTACTGGCATCGCGAGACCGGCATCGGCCCCGAGCACACGAACGGCTGGCTGGTGTTCATCGACCCGTTCCATCTGGATGCGGAGAACTGGATCCGCTCGTGGAACCTGGCCTATGCGCCGCAGCCGGCGCTGGGCGGACTGGCCAGCGGGGTTTTCAACCAGCAGACGACCCAGGTGTATCTTAACGGCGAGGTATTTGAGGAAGGCGGCGTCGCAATCTCGGTGGGAGGCGACGTGCAGTTGACCGGCGTCATTTCGCAGGGTTGCACGCCGATTGGCGAGACCTGGACGCTCACGCGCGTCGAAAAAAATCTCATCCATCACATTGGCAACCGGCCCGCCTACGCCGTGCTGGCCGAGACCTTTCAAAAACTCACGCCCGAGGAACAGCGCAAAGCGCAGGGCAATTTGTTCATCGGCCTGGTCGTCAATGAATACCTCGAGGACTTCCACCGCGGCGATTTCCTCGTGCGGAATCTGCTGGGCGGCGATCCGAACTCCGGCGTCCTGGCTGTCGGCACATTGCCGCGGGCGGGCCAAACCATGCAATTTCAGCGGCGAGATGCCGATGCGGCGACCGAGGACATGAAAGAGCTGCTGGCCCGCGCCAAAGAACAGGTGGGGGGAGCGACCATTTTCGGCGGCTGCTTGTGCTGCTGCAACGGCCGCGGGAAACACCTGTTCGGCCGGCCCAACCACGACGCCGAAATGGTGCAGGAACAGCTGGGCCCGATCGGCCTGTCCGGTTTCTTCTGCAACGGTGAAATCGGGCCGGTGGGCAAAAAAAATTTTCTACACGGTTACACCGCCTCCCTGGCCTTGTTCGTGAAGAAACAGCCGTAGGGTTGCAGAAAGATCAGAGTTGGAATATTTCGCCATTGCTTTTGGCTGGCGGCACGTCATGCTCCCGCTGGAATGACACCAGACGATTTGTCAGAATTGCCCGCCGGACCTCATCCAGCCGCCGCCTCCGGGCCATTGGGCGGCGGACGCCGGCGGGGAAGGCGCGGTGGTCGCGGGCGCGGCCCGCGCCGGAGTCGACCGGCCGGCCCGGCCGAACCGGCCACCGGTGCCCCGGCCGGTGAAGCCGTTCCGCCCGGGCAGGAATCTCCCGGTCCAGTGCCGCGCCACGCGGAGGGTTCGGCCATCAGCCAAGCCGTCAACGAGGTGATGGCTGTCGTCGAATCCTTGAAACAGGCCCTGGAGCGCATGGAAGAAGTTTTGGAACTGGTCGAACACGCCGAGCGGCAAAAGCTCGCCGATGAGCATGAGATTGACTCGCTCCGCCGCCTGCTGCGCCAATTGCAGCACCCGCGCGGCGGCCGGGACGCCCGGCACGAGCATGGCAGCTGAATCGGATTTCAAAATTTAGTCAATGGTTGACAAATTCCGGCTAGCCGCGAGCCGGGCGTATCCCGCATTGTAAGGGGCGTGAATCCCGGCTTTCGACCCTTCGGCGGTGCCATCTTTCAATTGAAAGGCGGATGTTTGGCCGTTTCGGTCCGAGGCTATGCGACGATAACTTCCTGATTTTATGAATTCGTTTCGTCATTCGATTCTTCTAGCTGTTTGCATTCTGATTGGATTCGGCGCGCTGGCGACGCGGGCGGCCGAGAATGGCCTGTCGCTCGAGCAACGAGTGGCCCGGATTGAAGCGCTCCAGGCCCCTGTGGCGCCCCCCATTAATGCCGGCGACAACGCGTGGTTGCTGGCCAGCGCCGCGCTGGTGCTGATGATGACGGCGCCGGGATTGATCCTGTTTTACGGCGGCTTGGTGCGCAGCAAGAATGTGCTGGCGACCATGATGCACAGCCTGATTCTCATGGCACTGGTGTCGGGACTCTGGATGGTGTTTGGCTACAGCATGGCGTTTGCGGAGGGCAATGCGTTTGTGGGCAACCCGCTTACCTATTTCATGCTCCGGGGAGTCGGCGGCGAGCCGAATCCGGATTACGCGGCCACGGTGCCGCAGCAGTCGTTCATGCTGTTCCAGATGATGTTTGCCATCATCACACCGGCGCTCATCAGCGGCGCGGTGGCGGAACGGATCAAATTCAAGGCGTACGTGCTGTTCGTTCTGCTCTGGGTCACGGTGGTGTATTTCCCGCTCTGTCATATGGTCTGGGGCAGGGGCGGCTATTTCAACTGGGCGCTGGGCGGCCGGGTGCCGGTGCTGGACTTTGCCGGCGGCACGGTGGTGCATATCAGTTCCGGCGTGTCCGCGCTGGTCTGTGCGCTCGTGCTGGGCAAGCGCACGGGCTACCCGGCGGAGCCCATGTTGCCGCATAACGTCGTGCTGAGCCTGATCGGAACCGGATTGTTGTGGGTGGGCTGGTTCGGGTTCAATGCCGGCAGCGCACTCAACGCGGGCCCGCTCGCCACGAGCGCCTTTGCGGCGACGCATTTTTCGGCGGCCGCGGCGGCGTTGAGTTGGGCGGCGATGGAATGGTATCACAAGGGCAAGCCCAGCGTGCTGGGCGCCGCCTCGGGCATGGTCGCCGGCCTGGCCACCATCACCCCCGCCTCCGGCTTTGTCACGGTGCCGGCGGCCTTTGGCATCGGCCTGGCCGCCGGCGTGGTTTGCTACCTGGCGGTCACCCGGTTGAAAGCCAGGTTTGGCTACGATGATTCTTTGGACGTTTTCGGTGTGCATGGCGTGGGCAGCACGACGGGGATGCTGATGCTCGGTTTTCTGGCCAGCGCAACGGTGAATCCTGCCATAGCGACCACGTACAAGGCCAATGGCGTCGGGGTCTCGCTGGCGGGGGGCGCGCACCAGTTTTTCAACCAGGCGCTGGCGGTGATTTTCACGGCGGCCCTGGCCGGCGTGGCGTCATTCGTTTTGCTCAAGCTGGTCAACGCGCTGGTGGGTCTGCGCGTCCACGTCGAGGATGAGGATGCCGGCCTGGACCTGACCCAGCATGGCGAACGCGCTTACACCGAATAACCGGAGAGGACTTTATGAAAAAAATCGAAGCTGTCATCAAGCCGTTCAAATTGAACGATGTCAAAACCGCCTTGAACGAAATCGGCATCCAGGGCATGACCGTGCTCGAAGTCAAGGGCTTTGGCCGGCAGAAAGGGCACACGGAAATTTATCGGGGCAGCGAATACACCGTGGATTTTCTGCCCAAGGTCAAGATCGAAACCGTTTTGCCGGACGAGTTGGTGCAGCCAGCCGTTCAAGCCATCATCAAGGCGGCCAAGACCGGCAAAATCGGCGACGGCAAGGTGTTTGTTTCCAACGTTGAAGACACCTACCGCATCCGCACTGAGGAGCGGGGCGACAGCGCGGTGTAGCGGGGCCGGCGGGAGTTATTTCAATCCGTCTCTCACCTTGACCGTTTCCTCCGTGGGTGGCTGGCAGGCGTTCCCGGTGCAGAGATAAACCAGCGGACCGTTCTTCGCCGGCAGGGTCCGGGCAAACGCTTCAACCGCCCCCTGGTTGCCCAGCACGACCTTGTGCGGCTGATAAACCGAGTGGGCGGCTTGCAGCAATTCGTGAAACCTCCCGGTGTCAAAATCGCCCGCGATGATGACCCGGTGGGGCTCGTCCAGCCAGAAATCGAGCGCCTGCAGCATGAACGGCATGGTCTGGGGAAAATGCTGCAGGCGATGGGCAAAAGCGCGCAGCGTCGCCTCAGCCGGACCCTTGAAATCTCCACGTCCGGTGATGGCGGCGAGCTTGAGCAACGCCAGCGTGGCGACGGAATTTCCCGAGGGCTCGGCCCCGTCGTAATCATCTTTGACACGCAGAATCAGATCCTTGGCCCCGTCGGGACTCTGCCAGAAACCGCCACCGGTCGCGTCGTAGAATTTGGCGATCATGGCCGAGGCCAGCTCGCCGGCGAAATCCAAATAGCCGGGATTCAGGGTGAATTCGTAGAGTTGGATGACGCCATCGAGCAGGAATGCGTAGTCCTCGAGCAGCTCCACCTGGTCGCGCGCGCCGTCACGCCACCGGTGGTACAGCGCCTTGGCTTTCTTGTCCCAAAGCACCTCGCGGAGGAACGCCAGATTTTTGTCCGCGGCGGCTCGATATCGCGGCTCGTCCAGCACCCGGCCGGCCCGCGCCATTGCTCCCAGCATCAATCCGTTCCACGAAGCAAGAATTTTGTCGTCGAGCTGCGGTCGCACGCGCCCGGTGCGCGCGGCAAGCAGTTTGGCCTTGGCGGAAACGAGCCATCCGTTGTCGGACGCCGGAATATTCGGATCGGCGATGCTCAGAACGTTTTGCCCTTTCAGCGGCATCGGGTGGCTGTGGTCGATGAAATTTCCCGCTTCCGTAACGCCGAAGTAACGTGCTGCCACCTTCAGTTCATCAGGCGCGAGCAGTGACGCCAATTCGCACTGTGTCCAGCAGTAGAACTTGCCTTCGTGGCCTTCGCTGTCGGCATCTTCGGCGGAATAAAAGCCGCCTCGGGGGTGCGTCAGGTCGCGCAAAACGTAATCGAGGATGTCGCGGGCGACGTCCGCATGGCGGGATTCGCCGCTGACGAGATAGGCGTCCAGGTATAGTTGCACGAGTTGGGCGTTATCGTAGAGCATTTTTTCGAAATGCGGCACCAGCCAGGCGGCGTCCACGGAATAACGTGCAAAACCGCCGCCCAGTTGGTCATGGATGCCGCCGGCCGCCATCCGCTCGCAGGTGTGCAGCACCATGTGCACTGCGCCGGTGTCGGCGAAGCGCTTTCCCGTGCGCAGGAGCAGTGAAGGAATGCCCGGCTGCGGAAATTTCGGCGCGCCGCCGAAGCCGCCGTTGGCCGGATCATAGCCGACCTTGAATAATTCGGCCGCGCGGCGGACCGTTTCCGGCGTCAGCGGCTCAGTGCCCTCCGCCTCGTGCGTCGTGAGAAGCCTCAGCCGCGCGTGCAACTCGTCCGCATTGGCTGTAATGTCCGCCTTGCGTTCGGCCCAGAGCTGCGCGATTTGCCGCAGCAGTTGACGGAAACCCGGCCGGCCGGAGCGCGTGTCCGGCGGGAAATAGGTGCCGCCGAAGAACGGTTTCAAATCCGGCGTGAGAAAGACATTCAACGGCCAGCCGCCGCCACCGGTGGTGGACTGCACGAACATCATGTAAATCTTGTCCACGTCCGGCCGTTCCTCCCGATCCACTTTGATGCTGACGAAGTATTCGTTCAAGAACCCCGCAACGGCTTCGTCCACGAACGATTCGCGCTCCATGACGTGGCACCAGTGGCAGGTGGAGTAGCCGATGCTGAGAAAGACCGGCTTGTTCTCCGCGCGGGCCTTGGCAAACGCCTCGTCGTTCCACGGAAACCAGTCCACCGGGTTGCGCGCGTGCTGGAGCAGGTACGGCGACTTTTCGTGTGCCAGACGGTTGGTGTGGGTTGCGGCCACAGCCCGAGCATAATCCGCAGCCGCGGCCAAGGTAAATTGAAATGCACCGCTCGCCGAGTTTTGCGTCGTCACCGGCGGCGGGTTGCGCTACCCTGCCGGCATGTTATCGGCCAAACCCTGGCGGGCTGACGCCGTGCTGCAGTTCTGCGGTGCGCAACTCATTGTCTTTGTTTTTTGCGTGTTGGTGGCCAGCCTGCTCCAAAAGGCCGGGCTCACGGCGTTCCAGTCGCCGGATGGATTTGGTGCAGTGGTCTTGGGCACGCTTGGATTTCAGGGGGTTACCTTGGTGCTGGCTCCCCTCTTTCTGCGGCAGCATCAGATGAACTGGCGGGACGCTTTTGGCCTGCGGGAGCCGCACTGGGGGCGCTGGCTGTTTCCGGCCGGACTGCTGACCCTGGTCTTGTTGCCGGTGATTTTGGGACTGCAAATCATCTCGGCAGAGTTGCTGGTCCGGGCGGGCTGGTCGCCGCGGCCGCAATTGGCGGTCACGTTGCTGGCCGATTCGAATTCGTGGTGCCTGCGCCTCTACCTGGGCCTGTTTGCCGTCGGGCTCGCCCCGGTGGCGGAGGAATTTCTGTTTCGCGCCATGCTGTATCCTTTTTTGAAGCGGCTCGGTTACCCGCGGCTGGCTTGGATCGGCGTCAGCCTGTTGTTTGCCCTGGTGCACGATGATGCGACCACGTTTGTCCCGTTGTTTGTGCTGGCGCTCGCCCTGACCTGGCTGTACGAGATGACCGGCAACCTGCTCGCCCCCATCGCCGCGCATGCGTTGTTCAATGCGGCCAATCTGGTGTTGCTCCTGAGCCTCGGCGACTCGGCCGCCCATCTCCCGTCGGCCCATGAATGAATTCGAACTGATCGCGCGTTTGACCAGAACGCTGCCGGCCGACTCAACCGTCGTGGCCGGCGCGGGCGATGACTGCGCCGTGCTGGAGATCGGGCTGCCGGACCGGTGGCTGCTGTTCAAAACCGACGCGGTGGTTGAGGGAATTCATTTCACAGCGGACACGGCCCCGGAAAAAATCGGGCACAAGGCGCTGGGCCGTTGCCTGAGTGACATTGCCGCGATGGCGGGCACACCGACGGCAGCCCTAGTGACCATTGCCCTGCCTCAGGGGTTCGAGGTCAAGTTCGTTGAGGCCATTTACTCGGGCCTGAACGCCCTGGCCCGGAAGCACAGCGTGTCGGTCGTGGGGGGGGAGACGACAGCGAACCCGGAGCGATTGTGGCTGTCCGTTGCCTTGCTGGGTTTCGTGCCGCGCGGGCAGGCGGTACGGCGCGCGGGAGCGGAAGCGGGTGATGCGATTTTTGTGACGGGTGAACTCGGCGGTTCGCTGGCGGGCAAGCATCTGGAGTTTGAACCGCGCCTGGCCGAAGCCCGCTGGCTGGCGGAACATTTCCCCCTTCACGCCATGATTGATTTAAGCGACGGGCTGGCAGGTGATTTGCGACACATTCTCAAAGCCAGCCGGGTCGGCGCCGAATTGCTCAAATCGGCCATTCCCGTGTCACGGACAGCCCGCCAGCGGGCCAAAACAGGGAGTTCAGCCAAGCCGGCATTTGTGGCGGCGCTCACCGACGGCGAGGATTTTGAATTGTTATTCACGGTGCCGGGCGCCGAGGCGGTGAAATTGCTCGACGCCTGGAAGCGACAATTTCCGAAACTGCGCCTGAGCTGCATCGGCAAAATCACGGCCGCGGGAGGCCTCGCCATCCGCGACCGGACCGGGGTCCAACCCTTCACCCAGGATGGCTACGTTCACTTCGCATAGTCCGGCCCAAACCGAATCGCTCGGCGAGCGCTGGGGCCGTGCCGCCGGGTGCGGCTTGGTCATCGCCCTTTCCGGGGAACTGGGTGCGGGTAAAACCCAGTTCGTGAAAGGTCTTGCCCGCGGGATGGGCGTGACCGCGCGGGTGCATTCACCGACCTTCACCCTCGTAAACGAGTACCCCGGCGGGCGGCTGCGTTTATTTCACCTGGATCTGTACCGGCTGAAAACGCCGGCGCAATTCCGTTCCGCCGGCTTGGAGGAATTCCTAGCCCCGGAGGGCGTGACGGTGATTGAATGGGCCGAGCGGATTACGGACCGCGGATTGCGGATTGCGGGGTTGAAACGGGTGAGGTTTGACATTGTGGGCGAGACGGAGCGGCGGATCGAGTATGACGATTTTGGCGCTTGAATTTTCCTCCCCGCAGAGGAGCATCGCCGTGGTGCGTGGTCGCGCCGGCGGTGACGCCAACGTGGTGAGTGAAATTATCGAAACCGGCGGGAACCGGACCCCGGCGTTTGCGCTGATCGAGTCCGTGTTGCGGGAGGCGAAGCTGGAGCGCGGGCAGATTGATGTGCTGGCCGTGGGGCTGGGTCCGGGCTCGTACACCGGCATCCGCATCGCGCTGGCCCTCGCGCAGGGCTGGCAACTGGCCTCCCCCGGGCGCGGCCTGAAATTGATCGGGATCAGCAGCGCGGAATGCCTGGCTGCCCAGGCGCATGCGGACGCAATCCGGGGCCAGGTGAACGTGGTGGTGGACGCGCAGCGAAGTGAGTTCTATCTGGCAACGTATGAAATCACCGAGACTGCCTTTGAGGAGGTTGAACCTTTGCAGATCCGGACTTTGGAGGAACTCGAGTTGCGGGCCGACGGGAGGAATATTTTCATTGGACCGGAAGTGACGCGATGGTTTCCCGATGGCCGGCTCGTCTATCCGCGGGCAGCAAAGCTGGGACAACTTGCTCTCGGGCGAAACGAATTCACTGCGGCCGACAAACTGGAACCGATTTATCTGCGCGAAACAAGTTTTGTGAAAGCGCCGCTAGGCAAACGAAGTTACCATTAAGGACCGCCTCTGGTTTTCTGCCGGAGACCGCCGGCTTGTTACCAGGGTGTCCAGTTTCAGGACATTCTAATAGCGTTTCTGATTACGGGTCTTGGATTCTTGGACCAATCGGTTGATCGCCGTGAGGTTTTTCGTTCTTAACAAGCAACTAATAAAGAGCTTAAGACTTGCGGGGTCATGATTTTCGATCCGCCGTTTCAAAGCGTGACGGTTTCTTAATGGCACGTCCCATGCTCAGAATCAGCTCAACGCAGGCACCAAAGATCGTCGGCGCAAACTCAAATTGATTATGCTGGTTCGTTTTGGCAACACGGGAGGCCACCCATCACCCAAGCGGTGCGCCGCAATGACGTTACCGGAAGTTTTGACCGCCATTGTTGTCCTGGTGACCGTCATGGGGGGGATTATCAGCGGATACGTGCAAGCCAATCGCATGGCGGAATTCAGCTCGATGTCACTGGCGGCGCAATCCACGGCCCTGCAGGGCGTCGAGCAGGCCATTGCCGCCCGATGGGACAGTCAGAATGTCTCCGACACCAACAATGCCTACGGGCACGCCGACGAATTGGGATTGACAAACAACTGGGTTCCCCAAGGCACCAATGTGCTGGACATCCCGGTTTCTGGCGCGGCCATTCCGGTCATTAACTACATCACCATCACCAAGGTTTCGGATTACCCGAAGTTGCGGCAAATCCGCTCCGATGCGGTTTGGACATTTCCCCTGACCGGGGAGGTCTTCACCAACACGGTGATTACCCTGCGCGCACCCGACCAATGAGACTATTATTCCCAAACCGGAACGATTCGTGCCGGGCCGGCCCTTTGGCCTTTACGCTGCCGGAAATGCTGATCGCCATGACGATTTTCTCCATGGTGATTGCCGGCATGATAACCATTCACATTTTCGGCCTGCGCGTTTACACCCTCGCGGCAACCAAGCTGACGGCCACCGCCGGTTGCCGCAAAGCGTTGAACTCGATTCGCGACCAGGTCCGGCAGGCCAAACTGGTGGACATCGGGACCTGCTCGTCAGGCCCGGCTTCATTCAGCTCCCTCGGATTGACCAATGTCCAGGTGGGAAACGCCCTGCGGCTTTCGCTCACCAACAACTGGACCAACGGTTACACGTTGTACTATCTGGATACGACGCTGATCACGACGAATTACCTGGTGCAAATTGCCGTGACCAACATTGGCGGCAGCAGCAATGCTAGCTTTCTCAGCACGAATATTCTGGCCAGCTACGTTACCAATTCCGACATTTTTACGGCCCAGGATTATTGGGGCAACAACCTGACGAACGAAAATTCGACGGACAACCAGCTCCAAAGCATTCCGAACCGGCTGGTCGTTTATGTGAAACTGCAGTTCTACCAATGGGAATATCCCATCGCCAAGGTCGGGGCCTCGAACGCCTGGAACGCCTATGATTATTACCAGTTGCGCACCCGGATCACCCGGCGTGCGTGGAACTGAAAAACCGAAGAAGCCTTATGCAAATCTCATCCACACCCAGCCGGCGCAACCAGGCGGGTTATGCCCTGGCCCTCACCCTGTCGTTTCTGGTGGTCTCGCTCATCATCTTCGCCGCCGTCATGTATTGGGTCACGAGCAGCGCCCGCGTCTCGAGTCGCAACAACCTGTTCAATGCCAGCCAGGCCGCCGCCCAGGGCGCCACCGAGGTCGCCATCAGTGCCATGGACCGCGATTTTATCTATGGCAGCCTCAATCCCAGCAATCTTTACATGGCACTGGTGACCAACATTGACCAGACGTCCTGGCCGGTGAAATACAAATTCAGCGACACCAACGGCAACGCCAACCAGCTTTCGGTGTGCTGGTATCCCGAAAATTGGGGCACCAATTACTCTTCCCTGAACGCCCAGTTCACGGGGCTCTATGGGGCGGTGGCCAACGTCGATGTGGTCGCCATGGCCACTCCCACCAATGCGGGCTACAACCTCTCCGCCATCGTCGAGAATCACGTGCAACTCGCGGCCATCCCCGTTTTCCAGTTCGGTGTGTTTTACAATCTGGATCTGGACTTCAGCCCTGGCCAGTCGCTGACCATGAACGGCAAGGTCCATTGCAACGGCAACATCTGGATGTGTCCGCAGGCCAACGCCTATTTCAATGACGTGGTCGAGGCGGCCTTACTGGTGACCAACCATGATAACCCCAACGATCAGCAGAACCTGACTTACAACGCGAGCTATGTGCATTACAACAAGGCGGGCCAGCCGGTGTCCCGGGTGGATTCGCTGAACCTGCCGCTGGCCGGAATCACCACCAACAACAGCCCGACGAATGTGGAAACGCTTTTCAATTTGCCGCCCGCCGCCTCGGCTGCGCCGAATGCGGTTGCCTATAATCAAACCAACCAGATTTATCTTTATAACGAATGCAACCTCATCATTTCCAATGCCTGGAATGGCACCAACGGCGCCTTGGGAGCCCCGATCACGATTTTCTACCAGGACAATCTTTGTGCCCAGTCCGGCGGCCCGTTGTATCAGCTTACCAACAACGAGATCTGCACTCTCTCGAACAAGAGCACCCACGTTCTCTCGACTGGCTACGTCTTTACGAACGGCACCGGGAGCAACTTGGTGAGCATAACTTGGAACACAAACAGCTCTTATTCGACGAACTTGACTGCATTGTCCACCAACTGGGTGCCGGTCGCCTCCAGCTTCCCCTTCCTGACCAATGTCAGTTTCTACGATTTCCGCGAACAGGATACAGTGCAAGCCGTCCAGATTGACATCGGCAAGCTCAACAATTGGCTCACCAACACAATGTGGGAGGGCGCCAAATGGAACTTGGTTTGCGGCGGTACCTACGGGATAGGCGGGTCTTCTACCTCCACCGGCACCAAAGGCCATCCCATTGATTCCATTTTCATTTACAGCAGCGTGCGGGGCAATAACGTGCTGCCGGCGGTGCGGGTGATCAATGGCCAGCAATTGCCATCCCAGTGGGGACTCACCATCGCCACGCCCTTGCCGATTTACACTCTCGGCAACTATAATATTCAGACCAACTTCGGCGGCAGCCAGTCCTTCGGAACAACCAACACCGCCTGGACCTGGCCGGCGGCGCTCATGGGCGACGCCATCACCATTCTTTCTGGCGCCTGGAATGATAGCGGATCTGCCTACCAGGCCGGCGGCAGCTACTCCTCACGCAACGCCGTCAATACGACCGTCAACGCCGCGTGCCTCGAAGGCATTGTCCAATCCACCAACTCCGCCGGCACCAAGCATTACAGCGGCGGTTTGGAGAATTTCCTGCGGCTGCTCGAAAACTGGAGCGGCGACACTTTGACCTACAATGGTTCCATCGTCGTCATGTTTCCCAGCATCTACGCGACGAATTATTGGATCGGCCCCGGCACCTATTACGGAATCCCAACGCGCAACTGGGGGTTTGACGCAAACTTCCGATACTCGGAAAAGTCGCCGCCCTGTGCCCCGGCGGCCAAGGCCATCATTCGGGGGAACTGGCAGACCAGCGGCAAATAGCGCCTTTCGCTAGCACGGCGCGTCACGAGGCTTGACCTGTGTCGCCGACTCAACCCGGTCACGGCTTAAGAAAAGCCTCCAGGTCCTTCTGCATTTTCTTCAGGTCCGGCAGATTGATGTACATCATGTGACCGGCATCGTAGGTGGCATAGAGGACATTCGTGCGATAGGCGGTCGCCAGCGACATGTGCTCCAGCGCATACCGCATGGTATCGATCGGGCAGACCAGATCGCACCGGCCCCCCAGAACGATGATCCGCATGTAGGGGTTCTGGTTCATCGTGTCGGCCAGTTTTTCGCCGGCGTTGGCGTAGTTGTTGCGGACGCCGTAGTTCCACGGCTGCACGCCGGCCAGGATTTCGTAGGGCAAATCATCCTCGAATTTCAGATCGCCGCGCACGTAGGCGTTCATCGCTGCGGAAAACGGGCCAAACGTGGCCGCGCTCGACGGATCAAAATCGGGATACGGCGCGGCAGGGTCGTTGTCCCGGCCCGTAATCCGTGCGTCATAGGCGCCGAGGATCAATCCCTCGTCGTGCAGCAGTTGTTTGCGGAATATCCCGCTGTCCACCCGCAGGTGATTGTCTTCGATGACCTGTGGCTTGAGGCCGGTGAGTCGGGCGAGTTCGGCGATGATCTTTTTGCGTTCCCCGGCCGGCAACGCATCGCCTTGTTGCAGCGCCGACGTATATGCACCCCGGGCGAATTCTCGCGCTTCGGCGAGTGCCTTGGGCAGGTCGGACTGCAGATCGGGTGGCAGTTTTTTATGGAAATGTGCCGCCGCCACATAGGCCGGCAGGGCCAACGGATACGGCACGTCGTTGCCCGAATTATCCCAGATAGTGGCAAAATCCAGCACGCCGGAAACGAGAATCAAGCCGTTAAGATACAAACCGTACCGTGAGCGCAAATGGCCGGCCAATCCTGCCGCGCGAAACACGCCATAGCTTTCCCCGCAGAGGTATTTGGGCGAGAGCCAGCGCTCATGCCGCGTGGTCCAGAGCCGGATGAACTCGCCGACCGAATCAAGGTCGGCGGAATCGCCGAAAAACTGGTCGGCTTTTTCGTCCTTGACCGGGCGGCTGAAGCCGGTGGCCACCGGGTCAATGAACACCAGGTCGCTGGCGCTCAAGATGGAATACTCGTTGTCCACCAGACCGAACGGTGGCGCCGGCAAGGTGCCATCCTCATTCATCCAGACCCGCCGCGGGCCAAGCGCACCGAGATGCAGCCAAACCGAGGACGAGCCCGGACCGCCGTTGAAACAAAACGTGACCGGGCGCGCTGCCGGGTTGGTCTGGCCGACCCGCGTATAGGCGACATAAAAAACCGACGCGCGCGAAGTCCCGTCCGGCTTGAGCAGCGGCAACATGCCGGTTTCGGCCACGTACGTCACCCGCTGGCCGGCGATGGTGACGGCA
>DATJOW010000199.1:0-18953 GCA_035506715.1 Candidatus Acidiferrum sp.
CTGCTTCAGCATCTCCGCGCCGCCCGGCAGCATGCCCACAATGCTTTCCAGCGAGCCCAGCTTTTTCATCTGGCGCAGTTGCTCCAGAAAATCCTCCAGCGTGAACTGGCCCTTGCGCATCTTCTCTTCCAGGCGCTTCGCCTCGTCCAGGTCCACCGCCTCGACTGCCTTCTCGACCAGGCTGACGACGTCGCCCATGCCGAGAATGCGCGACGCCATGCGCTCGGGATGAAACGGCTCGAACTCGTCCAGCTTCTCGCCCACGCCGGCGAACTTGATGGGCTTGCCGGTCACGGCCTTGAGGCTCAAGGCCGCGCCGCCGCGCGCGTCGCCGTCGAGCTTGGTCAGAATGGAGCCGGTGATTTGCAGGGCCTGGTCGAAATGAGCGGCCACGTTCACGGCTTCCTGGCCGGTAGCGGCATCCAGCACCAGCAGGATTTCCTGCGGCTTGACGAGGTCGCGCAACCGCACGAGCTCCTGCACCAGCGGCTCGTCGATCTGCAACCGCCCCGCAGTGTCGAAAATCAGCACGTTGCGGTTGTTGGTTTTCGCAAAGTCGAGCGCTTCGCGGGCGATTTTCAGCACGTCGGTTTCGCCGCGTTTCACGAATACGGGGATTTCCAGTTGCTTGCCGAGCGTGTCGAGCTGGTCCATGGCCGCCGGACGATAAACATCCGCCGCCACGAGCAGCGGCTGGCGTCCCTGTTTCTGAAGCAGCCGGGCGAGCTTGCCGCTGGACGTGGTCTTGCCCGAGCCGTGCAAGCCGACCATGAGCAGGCAACTTGGGGTGCCGCCCAGGTTCAGCCCGGCATTTTGCGAGCCGAGCAGGTCCACGAGTTCGTCGTGGATGATTTTGATGATTTGCTGGCCGGGCTGGATGCTCTGGATGACTTCAGCGCCGATGGACTTGGTTTTGACGCGCTCGATGAAGTCGCGGGCGACCTTGAAATTCACGTCGGCCTCCAGCAGCGCCATGCGGACTTCGCGCAAGGAATCGGCGACGTTGGCCTCGGAAATTTTCCCGAGCCCGCGCAGGTTGCGGAAGGCATTCTGGAGTTTGCCGCTTAACGCATCGAACATTGTTTCAGCTTATCGCAGCGGCGCCGGGACGCAGAGAAAAATTTTCGGTGACTTGAAACAGGGCGGGCCGGGTTTAGGGCATGGTCCCGGGTCTGTTCCTCGGCGGTTCGTGCTGCCTGCGGCGCCCCGCACCGGACCCGGCCAGCACCCTGAACCGGCTGAAGGCGAAGCGCCCCGGACACTGATTCCCGGGAACGGGGTGCCGAATTCACTCGGCGCGGGCATTTGACCTGATCGATCTTTTTTGAAACGTCGCTCGACCCACGCTTCTTTAATCCGCTCCATTCCCGCAGGTTCATCAACTTTACACCAGCAGGAACGCCACCCGTTGCGGCGGGTTTGGCTATTAGTGCTTGACAGGGCCGCGGCTTGGCGGGCTAGAATGGCTAATCAGCGAACGAACAGGTCGGAGTTTGCAGTGAAGTGATTGAATTTGGCAATTTCTCGGCAAGGTGTAAACCCGTGAAAACTACCAAGCTGTGCCTTTTCCTTTTTGCCATCGCCGTGGTTATGGCACTGCGGGGCCATGCGCAAGAGTCGCCACCCCTTCTCTCCGGGTTCGATCAGCAGATCTTGGATCGGAACGATGACGGCTCGATCGGCATCGTGCCCATGGGCTTCACCATTAATTTCTACGGCACGGACCGGAGCGGTCTTTATGTGAACAACAACGGAAACGTGACCTTTGACGCGCCCCAGTCGGCATACGTGCCGACGGCGCTGTCGGACCTGGGAATTGACATTATTGCCCCCTTTTGGGCCGATGTGGACACCCGCAATTCGGACTCCGACGTGGTGCGATTTGGGGCGGGCACGGTTGATGGGCACGATGCCTTCGGCGTGGATTGGGTGAATGTCGGCTACTATGCGATGCACGCGGACAGTCTGCTAAGCTGTCAATTGGTCATCATCAGCCGTTCCGACATTGCGCCGGGTGATTTTGACCTGGAATTCAATTACGGCCAGGTCCAGTGGCAATGGGGCGATGTCACGGTGGGGATTCCGCCCTGGGCCGGTTTCGCCAGCAGCGGTCAGGAGAGTTACGTATTGCCCGGTTCAGGCATCGACGGGGCGTTTATGGACACAAACACGGTGAGCGGCCTGATCTACAACGACCTGAACAGTTCCGCCCCGGGCCAATATTTATTCCCGTTCCGCGACGGCGTTCCGGTGCCGGAGCCCGGTGTAATGGCTTTAGCGGGGACGGGGTTGGTGTTGGCCCTGGGGGCTACAAGGCGGGGGCGTCGTTAAACCGGTAGTGTCCTAATTTAAAATGAAAACCACCCGAGCGGAGCGCGAGTTGTCTCAAGTCGCAGTGTTCCAGCAATATCCAACGGCTGCGGATTGAAGACAGTCCGCGCTCCACATCAAATGAGGACGCCACCGTTAAATCCCTTCAGTTGACTGCCCGTGGGGGGAAGGTTTACCCAAGAGCGTCAAAAGGCCTGCCGCCGTTTCAGCCGCCGGGTGGTCGGGTGGTGGTAGGTGATGGATTCGAACCATCGAAGGCGTAAGCCAGCAGATTTACAGTCTGCCCCCGTTGGCCGCTTGGGTAACCTACCGACCGTCCCGAAGGCGGGGAGTTCAGATTAAGCCAAAGACATTCGCCGGTCTCAAGCTCAAAGTTCAAAGCGGGATTCAGCCAAAAAGAAAGAGGCCGGCTACTCGACCGGCCTCAATGAGAACTAAGCGCTAAAATCAACAACTCGCGGTTGCGCCACCACGAACTTTTGCTGGCTGCGGCGCCGCAGACTCGCGCCTTGCTTCACACACGGAACCCTGCGTTTTGCAGTCCAACGCTGGAAAAAGGATACCAGAGGGCCGGTTTCCGGCGAGTCACCAGTTCTGGTTACACGCAAGTCTTGAAAGCAAGGGCAGCTTGCTTCCGTCCCATCAACTGCGGAGAAACTTGGCCACCGCTTCGGTGCGGGTGCGGACCTGCAGCTTTTCATAAATCCGGCGGACGTAGGTGTGCACGGTTTCGTAGCTGATGCCGAGTTTGTCGGCGATTTCCTTGTAAATCAGGCCCTGACTCAACAGGTCCAGCACCTGCTGTTCGCGTTCCGAAAGGGCTTCCGCCGCCGGCGCCACCGCAGCCGTCTTCTGAAAGGATTGGACGACCTTCCGGGCGATGTGCATGGTCATGGGCGAGCCGCCGCGCTGGACGGCTTGAATGGCCTCCAACAGTTCCTTGCTGGAAGTGCGCTTGAGCAGGTAGCCGCTGGCGCCGGCAGCCAGCGCATTGAAGATGTTCTCGGTGTCTTCGTAAACCGTGAGCATCATGATCTGGGTGTCCGGGACAAGCGGCTTCAGCTGCCGCACACATTCGACGCCGTTCATGCCCGGGAGATTGATGTCCATGAGCACGACGTTGGGACGGACCTGGGGCAATTCCTTCATCGCCTCTTCGGCGCTGGCGTACTGGCTCAGGCAGCGGAATCCTTCGGACCGATCCAACAGCCGGGCCAAGGTGCCGCGCAACTTGTCGTTGTCTTCGACGATGGAAACGGTGATGGGCATGGCTAGGGGGTTAAATCTGCTTGCCCGACGGGACCGTCAAGCGCACCGCGGTTCCGCCGCCGGTGCCGGGGCCGAAGAAGAAGTTCCCGTGAATGACTTCCATTCGCTTGCGCATATTCCGCAAACCGTTTCGCATTTGGGCCGCCGGGGCTTCCGCGTCCCCCGGCCCGCGACCGTTGTCTTCAATGCTCAGGCAAAATGCCCCCGGCTGCAATTGCAAACGGATCCAGACTTCGGAAGCCTGCGCGTGCTTGACGACGTTGTTAACAGCCTCTTTGAACGCGAGAAAGACGTTGTGGCGGACTTCCGGGGGAATCGAAATGGCCGGCAGTTGGGCCGGCACGTCGGCGCGATAACGCACGCCGGCCAGGGCCAGATATTCCTGCGCGTATTTGCAGGCGTAGTTGACCAGCCCCTCGAGCGTATCGTTGGACGGGTTGGCGGCCCAGACGATTTCATCGAGGGCGCGGGTCGTCTCCCGCGCGGTCTGGGAAATCTGCTGCGCGTGGGAAGCGACTTCCGCCGGGGCATTTTTGTCGGTCTCCGCCATTTCCCCCAGCAACGCCACCTGCGTGAGGTTGGCGCCAAGCTGGTCGTGCAGGTCGCGGGCGATGCGCGAACGTTCCCGTTCCAGCGCCTCCTGCTGCTCGTGCAATTGCAGCCGGCGCCGCAGCTTTTGCGTGGAAAGATACCGCACCACGGCCACCACCAGGCCCGCCAGGAGCAGCGCCACCAGAAGCCGAAACCACGCCGTCTGCCAGAACCAGGGTTGGGCGGTGACCTCGACCGCGGCGCCGGTGTCATTCCACACGCCATCCTCGTTGCCGGCGATGACGTGAAACCGATACTGGCCCGGCGGCAAGTTGGGGTAGTACGCCACGCGCGCCTGACCGGCGTCCGTCCAGCCGGCTTCGTGGCCTTCCAGCCGGTATTTGAAACGCACCTCGCCGGGCGCGGCGAAATTCAGGCCCGTGTAACGGATTTCCAGTTGCTCGTGGCCGGGCGGGATCGTGACCTTGGCCCGCCAGGCGGAGCCAAGGCGGTTGGTTTTCTGTTCCTGCCCGTCAACCAGGACGGACTCGATCAAAATCAGCGGCGGCTGCTGGTTGGTTTTGATGTCGGCGGGTTTCACGGACACCACGCCCTCGGTGGTGGGGAACCATAGCCGGCCGTCGTCCGTCCGGCAGGCGGCGGGTTGCGCGCCGGCTGAACATTCCCGCGTCGGCAACCCATCGGTCTCCACGTAGGTCCGGCACGCCAGGCGGTTGCCTTTGCCATGGATAAAATCGATCAAGGACTTTTTGTAAAGGCGCATCAGACCGGCATTGGAACCAACCCACAAGAAGCCCTCGTCGTCTTCGATGATGTAATCGATGCTGTTGCTGGCCAGACCGTCATCCGTCGCGTAGCGGGACCACTGGCCCGCGTGGAAACGGGCCAGACCATGGCCTGAGGTTCCCACCCACAATGCCCCGTCCCGGTCCCGGTAGAGGCAGGATATCCCGTGGCCCGGCACCCCGTCGGGGGTCATGGGGTAGGAGACGAATTTATCACCCGCGAAATGGTATAATCCGCGACTTTCCGTTCCCACCCACAGGTTGCTCTCCGCGTCCGCGGCGATGGCGCGCACCACGAGGCCATCGGGGATGGTGTAAATTTGCCAGTCTTTCCCGTTCCAGCGGGCGAGGCCATTCTGTGTGCCGGCCCACAATTGGCCCGATTGATCTTCGCACAGCGCGAAGATGCGCCGGCCGAGATTCTCCGTGCCGGACACAGGTTGGAACCGGTTGGTTTCCAGCCGGAACAGACCCTCGTCCCACGTGCCAATCCAAACCCGTTGCCGGCGGTCCACCAGCACCGTCCAGGCATTTTGATACCGGCCCACGTAAAAATCCATCGCGACATTGGTTCTCCAGTAGGAGGCGCCCATGGCGCCAAATGTCACCCACAAGCCACCCGCGGCGTCGGCGGATACGGACTGCGCCGCTCCCGAATGCAGCTGGGCGGGGCTGAGAAAAAACTTTCGCTTGATGCGATCCAGCCCCTTGCCGTCGGTTCCCACCCAAAGATTGCCCTGCTGGTCCACGCAAGCGGAAAGAACATAAGCCGAAGACAACCCCTCATTGGTGGAGATCTGCTGATAGTTCCCGTCCGCGCCATACCAAAAAACGCCGGCGCCCAAAGTGCCGACAATCAGATTGCCGGTCCGGTCTTCACAGGCGGTGGTCACGGTGGCATTGCCCCAAGGGTACGGTCCGAAATCCTTTTCCCGTTGCGCGGCGCCCCATTTTTCGACCCGCCCGTTGATCAGGCGCCAGGTGCCCCCCTGCTGTCCGGCGAGCAGGTAATCCAGTTTGGCCACCTGGAAGTTCTGGTCCAAGGGCAGGGCCGGCGGATGAAAATTGGACGGTCGAAACGAGAACAGGAAGGCAACGGTGCGGGCCTGCTCCACCCAGCTTTCACCAACCCAGAGGGGACCGGATTTTTCGGCTACGATCATCCGGCAAACGCTCAGAGGCGCGAAATTGAAGTCCAAAGTTTCCAGTTTGCCGTCCAGATAGCGTCCCAGGCGGGCATCCGCCGAGTAAAGCCATACGGCCCCATCGGCGTCTTCGCAGGCGGATACCAGCCGTCCTTCATGGCCGGGACGCCCGAGGTCGAGGCTTTTGATTTTGCCGTCCTGCGCCAGCGCCACGCCGGCCGTGTCCAAACCAATCCACAGATTTGTATGGCGGTCTTCAAACAAATACACCACCCGATCGCTGGTCAAACCCGGGGTGTTGTACTCGTTGAAGACCGTGAACTGATTGCCATCGAAACGAACCAGGCCGTTGAGGGTTCCCAGCCACAGATAACCGTCCCGGCTTTGAATCACGGAAATGACGGCGTTTTCCGGCAATCCCTCCCGGCTCGTCCAGACATCGACAATGAAAGGCGAGTCGGCGAGACTCTCGGCGCCGGCCCACGCCGGGAGAACCAGGGCCCACGCGCAGAGCAACAACCCTGCGCCTGAAAGCTTGCGGCGGATTTGGGGCATACGTTGACCGTTTGGCGGACCGCGCCGGGGCAAGCATGTTGGAAAAGCAGAACGAACCCAATGAAAAATTTCTTCCGAAAATGACTTGCCAGCCGGGCGGGATGGGTTAGGTTTCCCATGCCCAATGAGAACTGGGCGCCTTGGCGGATGTGGCGATGTTAAATCGTGTGTGATCGCAGCATCCGCCATCTGTTTTTTCCGGCGTCCTGGCCGTGCGGTTTCCTCCGGTGGTTGGCCCGTCAAAAAAATCCCGCAGCGTTTCGGCCGCGGGATTCCAGCTGCACTGGAAGCGCTTCAGTCACTGACGGCGATCCGGCGCGGTTTGACCCGCTCGGATTTCGGCAGACCCAGCGTCAGGACCCCCTGCTCCATTTTCGCCGAGATCTTGCTGGTATCAATCGCCGGATCGAGCTCGAACACGCGCCGAAAGTCGGCCGTGGACCGGTCCCGGAACAGCAGCGTCCCGGATACCCGCACGGGTGCACGCCGGCCAACGATGGTAATCTCGTTCCCCTCCAGCGTGATTTCCAGACCGTCCTTGTTCACCCCGGGCATTTCGGCCTCGAGAGCGTACCCGTCGTCGGTTTCAAAGATGTTTACCACCGGCGCCACGAACTCCTGCGGGGCCGTCCGTTCCGCCGTTGGTTTTGGATTGGTTTGCACGATCGATTTCATGGTCGTCCTATCGTTTTCGTCGGAGGCTGGCGCGGAGAAGACCCACGCCGCCGCGTTCAGTTCACATTCACCTCAATCTGTTTCGGCTTGGCCGCCTCGGTTTTGGGCAGCGTGATGGTCAGGATGCCGTCCTGGTATTGCGCTTTGACCTTGTCGGCCGCCACCGGCGCCGGCAAGGTTACGGTGCGCTGGAATTTGCCGAAGAACCGTTCCGTCCGGTACACCTCGGCCGCTTCGAATTTCTTCTCCGCCTTGCGTTCGCCGGAGATGCTCAATGCCCCGTCGTGCAGCGAAACGTCGATTTCCTCCCGCTTCATGCCCGGAAGTTCAGCGTGGACAGTAAAGTTGTCTTTGTCTTCGTGAATGTCGAGTGCCGGGGTCCACCCGCTCCATAGTTGGGAAGTGCGAGCGAGTTCAGCCCAAGGCGATTCAAACAAGCGGTCGAGTTCGTCGCGCAGGCTTGACAGCCGCCCAAAACTTGTCCAACTCAAATCAGGCTTTTGATATCTTGTCAGATTCATATAGTCATCCTTTCGTTAAGTGTTCAAATTCCATTTAGCTTCGAAGATGCCAATCAAAGCGCATATTCATAAGTCGCTTATTGTAAATGTAATACAATCATAACAGCTAAATCAGCTGCGTCTATTCAAGAGACGTTTTGTCGCACTTAATGGGCCAAGTTGGATTTGTGTGGGACAAAATTGCCCACCAGAGGACCAATAAACATCCCGAGCCAAGTGGCTCGGGATGTATGGAGAAATTTCCAGGGGTGTTAGTCGAACGCGTGGCCGGCGCAGCAGAGGACGTTTTTGACTTTGTGGCGGACGAGGTCTTTGACATAGGCGCGGGCGGGTCCGAGGTATTTACGTGGATCAAATTCCTTCGGGTTTTCCATGAAGACCTTGCGAATGCCGGCGGTCATGGCAATCCGCAAATCGGTATCGATGTTTACCTTGGTGCAGCCGGTACGGCGGGCGACTTCGATATCGGCCTCCGGCACACCCTGGGCATCAGGCATCTTGCCGCCGTACTTGTTGACTTCGGCCACCAGATGTTGCGGCACGCTGGAGGCGCCGTGCAACACCAGCGGATAATCGCCCATCCCGGCATCCAGCAACGCCTTTTTGATGAGCTTAAGCCGTTCGAGGTCGAGATGTTGTTCGCCTTTGAATTTGTAGGCGCCATGGGAATTGCCTATGGCCACGGCGAGCGAATCCACCCCTGACTCCCTGACAAATTTAACCGCTTCGTCGGGCACCGTGTAGTGGCCGCTGGCGGAATGGGCGCCGCCTTCCTCGCCTTCGTCGAACTGGGCGCCGACCAGGTGCCCGAGCTCGCCTTCCACCGAACAGTTATGCTTGTGGGCGTAATCGACAACCTTTTTGCAGATTTCGACGTTCTTTTCGAACGGCTCGTGGCTCGCGTCGATCATCACACTCGTAAAACCTTCGTCAATGCACTCCTTGCACAACTCAAACGTGTCGCCGTGATCCAAATGGATGGTGATGGGGATGGTGGACACGCTGACAGCGGCCTCGATCAGCTTCTTCAAATAAATGGGGTTGGCGTATTGGCGCGCGCCTTTGGAGATCTGCAGAATCAGGGGAGCCTTTTCCTCTTCACAGGCCTCCACGATGGCCTGGATCAACTCCATGTTGTTGACGTTGAATGCGCCCAGCGCATATTTGCCCTTCAACGCCTTGGCGAAGAGCTCTTTGGTGTGTGTCAATGGCATAAGTTTTCGATTTTGATAGTCGTTATCCACCCGCCGGGTTTGGCCCGAGGGCAGCCAATGATACGATGACTTTTGCGAAAGGAAACAAAAAATGTTGAGCCCAGTTCAACCGGTCCGGGCGCGCTCCTGGCGGCGCCAGACTCGCTCCCGTTGCCTGATCTCCGTGCCCAGCAGCTCTTCTGCCGACCAGCCGCGAAGCTGGGCCTGTTCCGCCAGGGTAAACAGGTCCTGCGCCAGCGCGGCCTTGCTCCGGCGCCACCGGGCAACCCGTCCCGCCGCCGGGATTTTCGCCTTGCGCGCCTTTTTGACCAGTTTCTCGGCGCGCAGCAAAGCCGGCAGATGTTTGGGGATGCCGTCCAAAGCGGAGTGGCGCGCGTGTTTCGTCCCCAGCTTCTCCGCATTTTTGATTTTTTCCCAATTCGCCCAGACTTCGTCCACGTCTTTGACTTTGGTTTTTCCAAAGACATGCGGGTGCCGGCGCACCAGTTTCTCCACAACGAGTCGACAGACCTTGTCGAAATCGAACGCCCCGCGCTCCTTGGCCAGTTGGCAATGAAAGACCACCTGCAGGAGCAAGTCGCCCAGCTCCTCAACCATCTCGTGGTCGTCGCCGGCCTCGATGGCGTCAATCAACTCGTAAACCTCCTCGATGGCATGGCGCCGCAGCGAATAGTGGCTCTGTTCCCGGTCCCACGGACACCCCGTCGGCGACCGCAACCGGGCCATGATTTTGAGAAGGTCAGCAATTGCGGAATTCGGCTTCATTTACGACATACGATATACGATTTGCGCGCCGGTTTGCCAGAAGACTCGTCCATCGTAAATCGTAAATCAAAGAATGACCAGGTCGTCCCGGTGCACCAGTTCCTCCTTGGGCAGCGTGCGCGCCCGCACCGCCGCGGCGGCGAAACGCGCCAGGCCGCGCGCAAATTCGGTCCCGTTCAAGTCGCAAATCCGGACGACGTCGCCGGCGGCGAACTCGCCTTCGCAACGGGCCACGCCCGGCGGCAGCAGGCTCTTGCCCTTCTCGCGCAACGCCAGCTTCGCCCCGTCGTCCACAAACAATGTCCCCTGCGGATGATGGAAAAAGGCAATCCAGCGCTTGCGCCCCTGCAGCTTCATCGGATGCGCCACGAACAGCGTGCCTTCGCTCTCGCCGGCCAGGATTTTACCCAACACTCCTTTCTTTTTGCCCGAGGCGATGACGAGGGGGATGCCGGACCGGACGGCGATTTTGGCCGCCTGCACCTTGGACGCCATGCCGCCCACGGCCGTGTCACTGTCCGTACCTCGCGCGATTTTTTCCAGGCCGGAATCAATCTTTTCGATGACCGGAATGGTTTTGGGATTGGCCTTGCCGAAATTCTCGATGACCCCGTCCACGGTCGTCAGGATTACGAGCAAATCAGCGGGCAACAGGGCTGCCACCAGGGCCGACAGGGTGTCGTTGTCGCCAAACTTGATTTCGGTGAACGACACGGCGTCGTTTTCGTTGATGATGGGCACCACGCCGCGGCCGAGCAAGGTGACCAGCGTGTTACGGGCGTTAAGATGGCGCTCGTGATGTTCCAAGTCATCATGCGTGAGCAGAACCTGCGCGACGTGCAGACCGTGCCGGGCGAACAGGTCCGCGTAAGTGGCCATGAGCCGCGACTGGCCGACGGCGGCGCACGCCTGCAGTTCAGCGAGCTCATTAGGACGTTTCGCATAACCCAGCGCGCCCATGCCGGCGCCGACCGCGCCGGAGGTGACCAGCACAATTTCCTTGCCGGATTTTCGCAACGCGGCGACCTGGGCCACGAGCTGCTCCAGTTGCGCCGGATCGGGTTGCTTGCGGCTGTCGGTGAGCACGCCCGTGCCGAGTTTGACGACCAGGCGGACGGCGGATTTGACGGATGCGCGGTGCACGAAACCAGATTAGTCAAAAACCAACGGGTGGAAAATGCCAAAGTGGCGGCAGGCCGGTGCCGGCCAAATCTTTGCCCGGAACGCCGGCTTTGGCCGGCCGGAGATGAACACTCAGTCGTTCTGCCGGATGAATCCGGCGTTCCGCCATCCATGCCTCTTCAATTCCCCGGAATCCTCAGCTTCGGCACGTCGAACAGCGACCCGAAGAAACCGCCTCCACGCAACACCACCAGCAGGGCCAAACCGGCCAAATCCGTCGGGGTATGCACGTTCTTCATCACGCAGTTTTCGATACCGATGTTTTGGGCGCGGTTCCGGCTGGGATCCTTCAGATCAATGAACTTAAACGTGCCCAGAGATATGTTCAAAACATCGATGCCGGTGAATTCGAGGCCGGTTTGACGGGTGAATTCCGCCTTGCCATGGGCCCCCGACCGTTTTACCGAAACGGAACCGACGAGTGACAACAGATTGGTTTTGCCCGCCTCGTTCTTCACGATGTCCATTTCGCTCAGGTTGAAGCGCACGAGGGTGAGGTGAAGCTGGCGTTTGGCCAGGGCCGCCGGATCGTATTCCGCGTGGAGCTCCCGGATGTCGAGAAACGGCGTCCCGCCGAAATCGGGCGGATTGTAGAGCTTGAAATTCTGTATCGTAATGGTCGGTTGCGTGAGCCCCAGCGAAAATTTTCCGATCTCGGCCTCCATGCCCGTCCGGGCATGGATCTGATGTTCGAGGTACAGGCGCAGGATGGAATTTAGGGATAACAGCAGGATGACTCCCAGCACGACAAGCAGGAGGACCAGCCGGAAAATCCATTTGAGCAGCCACTTCATGATTGTCGCTCAGACCGCCACATCTTCGGGCCGCACCTCGAGGCATTCGTCCTGGTCCTCCCAGATGACCGCCGGATAAAAATTCAGCAACTGCGGCGTCAACTCGCGTCCGGCGCGCCCGAGCAACCGCTCGGCCTCCGCGGCGGCATTCTCGTAGGCCCGATCGTAATCGCCCGCCTGCCGGCGCTGGCGGTCGTCCCAGTGGGCGACGGCATGGACAGGTTCGTACTGCTGCGCCCAGGCACCGAGCCCGGTCCGGAGGTCAGCCGCAATTTCATCAAACGGCACCAGCGTTTCGTTGCAGTGCTGACAGATCAGGCCGGACTCGCGCACGTCCCGGGTCAGCAGGGGCAGAAACGGCGCGCGGCAGCACGACGATTCCGTGTAGGCCGCCGGCGGGGTGGCCAGCCGCTTGAACCAGACCTGCCGGTCGTGGGCCAGCTGAGCCGCGAGGCGGTAGGCCCCGACCAGCGGATGGGACAGCCGCCAGGCCCGGCCTTCCAGCTGGCCCAGGGTTTGGGCCAGCCAGCGGGCGAGGGTCAGGTCGTCCCAGGTCTGAAACGCCCGGCCGTATTCCTTCCACAACGAGTCGAGCGGCGAATCCGATTCAAATGCCATTGCCCGAGCATGGCGCGGCGAAGGAAATTTGTCGAGCGGCGTTGCGCCTGAAACTGGTGGAAGTCGGTCAATGGGCCGGGCGCGCGGCCGGTTTCCCACCGGGGCCGTCGGGAAAAACCAGCCGTTTGTGATTGTCGCGCAAAGCGCGTGTAGCCGGACCGAGGTCGCTCAGGCTGCCGTTGTTATCCACCCCGTTTGATGTCCAGGCCATCACCCCTTGCCAGCCGTTCTGGCAAGCGCCCGCGTAATCTTCCGTCACGGTATGCTGGGCCGTGCCTTTGGCCGGGCATTCGCCAATGACGATCGGCTTGTTCGTGTCGAGACCATAGGCTGCCGGCGTTTGATAAAATGGGTTGCCGCGGAGAACGCTCTCCCAGTCGTAATAATGAGGCGAATAAAAGTCGAGTCGGGCCCGGACATCTCCCTGGACCCGCGCTTGCAGGGCTTCATCACTGACGACATTGGTGCCCGGCGGTCGGGCGGTATATTTTGGGCCCATGCAAATGCCTACCGTGACCAGGATTTGACTGTTCGCGTGGATGGCGGTCGCTGCCCGGGCGACATACGTCTGGATGCATTCCCAGGGAATCCGGCCGCACTTCTCATTTTCGTAGATCCAGTCCGGCTCGTTGCACAGGTCGATGCTCCACAGCCAGGGATTGTCGCGGTAACGAACCACGAACGGGACCACGTAATTCGTCACGAGGGAATCAATGTTCCCGTTATCGGTCAGCATCTGCCGCCAGTCCTGATAATGCCGGTGTGCATTGGAAAAGTGGTCGAAGGAGATGAGCGTGGCCTTGACATAGACCTGCCGTTGCCCGGCGATTTGGAACAGGCGATCGAGGTTCGTCCAAAACGCCGGGGTGCAGCCCGACACCCGGCCGGTGGAATCGATGTTGATTCCGACCTCGCCGTTGCAGGAAATCCACACCCGCGTCGCGTTGATGCCGTTTTCGTGCAACTGCCGCAGGTGGCTGTCCCACCAGTCGGCGTCGAACGCCCCGCCGAATTCATTCCAGACATGCCAGGGTGTGTTGGCGCCGTTGATCCAGATCCGTTCCGTTCCGGCCTTGAATTCGCTGCCTGAAACGGTAATCCGGTCGCCGAACGCGCCCCGCGCGACTTCCAGCCCGGTGTTCCCGAACAACATCACGGAGATTGCCACCGCCTGAAATTTGGCGGCAAGGGTCGAACGCTGCAGCAAAGGGCTTGACCGGGTCACGACCCTATTTAGCGCATGTTCATCCGCCGTCGCAAGCAAACACCAGGCTCCCGCTTCACGTTGCGAATCGCTTCCCGTTGAAATGGCACCGGCCAACCGACGTTTTGAGCAACACCTGGCCGTCAAAATTTGCTTCTTGTTGCGGCCGCCAGGAATTGCTCATCCTTGCCCGATGAAGTTTCATCGTGCTCTTCGCGGCGGGCCGGGTCGCCCGCTGGCCCCCGAACGTGCCATGGCAATTTAACGCTGCCCGAATTGGTATGAAATACTCCTACGCCGAACTGGCCAAGATGATTGATCATTCACTGCTGCATCCGACGCTGACCGACCGCGAGCTGGAGGACGGCTGCCGGTTGGCCGCGAAGTACCACGTTGCTTCCGTGTGCATCAAACCGTACGCGGTGAAGCGCGCCGTCGAATGGCTGCGGGGCAGCGGGGTGCGCGTGGGCGCAGTCATCGGATTCCCGCATGGCAACAGCGCCACCGAAGCCAAACGCTACGAAACCCAACTGGCCTGTGCCGACGGCGCGGTGGAGATTGATATGGTCATCAACGTCGGCAAGGCGTTGAGCGGCGACTGGGATTACGTCGAGAATGACATTCGTGCCGTATGCGACCAAGCGCATGGGCGCGGCGCCCAGGTGAAGGTGATTTTCGAAAATGATTACCTGACCAACGGCGGCGCGGGTTTGAACGGCGATGAATTCAAAATCAAGCTCTGCCAGGTTTCCGAACGGGCCGGGGCCGATTGGGTGAAAACATCATCCGGCTTCGGTTTTGTGAAGCAACCTGACGGCACCTACAATTACCGGGGCGCGACGGAGCACGATTTGAAACTCATGCGGGCCAACGTCTCGGCCAAGGTGCAGGTCAAAGCCGCCGGCGGCGTGCGCGACCTCGACGGGTTGATCCGCGTCCGGGAGCTAGGCGCCTCGCGTTGCGGCGCCACGGCCACGGCGGCGATGCTGGACGAGTGCCGCCGACGGGAACAGGCCGGCGCCGGCGCGGACGCGCCAGGCGCGGGAATCGGGGCCGGAGGATATTGACCGATTGGCTAACGGTTCCCCCAGTTAAAGGCGTGTGCTTCGAGAGACCGATATGAGCACTGAAAGCGTTCGATGCATTGGGCTGTTCTGGTTTGTCCTGCTGTCGCTTTCCGGCCCGGCGGGTGCCGCCGGAGTCACGCGCGAGCAGAATTTTGATGCCCGCTGGCGTTTCTTGCGGGCCGACACGCCCGGCGCCGAGCAGCCGGACTTCAACGACTCCGCCTGGCGCGTGCTGGACGTGCCGCATGACTGGAGCATTGAAGATTTGCCGCCCAACGGTTCCACCAACCGCATCGGACCGTTCGACCCGGATTTGAGCGCCGGTGCTGACGCCACCGGCAACACCGTCGGCGGCACCGGCTGGTATCGCAAAGCGTTCACCCTGCCGAAAGGCGACGCGGGCCGGCGCATCGCCATCCGTTTTGACGGGGTTTACCTGGATGCCGATGTCTGGCTGAACGGCGAGCTCCTGGGAAATCATCCGTACGGCTACACCCCGTTTTCATTCGATCTGACACCGCATCTCAAGCCGGGCGGTGAGACCAATGTGCTGTCCGTCCGCGTCCGCAACGAAGGCCAGAACAGCCGCTGGTATTCGGGCTCCGGCATCTACCGTCACGTTGTTCTGACGGTGACCGATCCGCTCCGGGTGGCGGAGTACGGCCTCCAGGTCACCACGCCGCAGGTCTCTCCCCAAGCGGCCATGGTCCAGGTGAGGACTGAAATCGTAAATGATCGCAGCGCACCTGCTACGGCGACCGTACGCATCCGGCTGATTGATGCCAAAGGCAAGACGCTGGCCGGGGGCAGCAGGCCGATCGAAATTCCCGCCGGCGACCACGGCGTCTCCGTCCAGACTTTGACGGTAACCTCACCCCGGCTCTGGTCACCCGCGACGCCAAACCTCTACCAGGCCGAAGCTGAACTGTTGGTCGGAGGCAAGGTGGTGGATGCGACGACAACAACTTTCGGTATCCGAAAGGTAGAAGTAGACGCGGAGCACGGCTTCCGCTTGAACGGCGAGCCCCTCAAGCTCAAAGGCGGCTGCCTGCATCATGACAACGGGCCGCTCGGCGCCGCGGCGATTGACCGGGCCGAGGAGCGGCGGGTGGAGCTCATGAAAGCCTTTGGCTTCAACGCCATCCGGACCAGCCACAATCCCCCGTCGCCCGCCTTCCTCGATGCCTGCGACCGGCTGGGCCTGCTGGTGCTGGACGAAGCATTTGACTGCTGGGTTTACGGAAAAAAACCGGACGATTATCACCGGTTTTTCGAAGCCTGGTCAGATCGCGACATCACCGCCATGGTGCAGCGCGACCGCAATCATCCGTCAGTCATCATGTGGTCCATCGGCAACGAAATTCCTGAGCGCTTTGACCGGCCGGACCTCGCCCGGCGGTTGCGGGCGACGGTGTTGACGCAGGATCCCACGCGCCCGATCACTGCCGCTATCAACCCGATGTGGGAGCCGCAAAATCGCCTGCGCAATTGGGAAACAGACTCGGACACCGCCTTTCTTTACCTCGATGTGGGCGGCTACAATTATCAGCCGCAGAAATTCGCCTCCGATCACGCGCGCCAGCCGCAGCGGGTGATGATGACGACCGAGTCCTTTCCCAAGGACGCTTTCGAATACTGGGCAGCCGTGAAAGAGCATGTATATGTCATCGGTGATTTCGTCTGGACCGGCATGGATTACCTGGGCGAGTCCGGCATCGGGCACAGCGGCCTGGATCATCCAAAGTACGAGTGGAACCAGCCTTGGCCGTGGTTCAATGCCTACTGCGGCGACATCGATTTGTGCGGGTTCAAAAAGCCGCAATCCTACTACCGCGACGTGGTCTGGAGCCGCGTGCCGCTGGCGCTGGCCGTGCACGCGCCGATTCCGGAGGGACGTTGGGAAACCATCAGCGGCTGGGGCTGGCCGGACGAGCATCAGAGCTGGACCTGGCCAGGACAGGAAGGGCGGCCGTTGAACGTGGCGGTGTATTCGCGCTGCGACACAGTGCGGCTTGAGCTGAATGGCAAGTTGATCGGCGAACAGCCGGTGTCGGCGGCGACCAAATTGACGGCGTATTTTGCCGTGCCGTACTCGCCGGGGGAGCTGCGCGCCATCGGCTATCTTGGGGGCCGGGAAATCGCGCGGGTTTCGCTGCGCACTGTCGGCGCACCGGCGGGGTTGCGCCTGACACCGGACCGTTCGACCATTCACAATGACCGCAACGATCTTTCCTTCGTCACGGTGGAGGTGGTGGACCAGGACGGGAATCTGGTGCCGAACGCGGCCATTCCCGTGCGGTTCGAAATCAGCGGCGCGGGCGAACTCGCCGCCGTCGGCAGCGGCAATCCCAGGCTGCCGGAAAGCTTTCAGCAACCCAAGCGGACCACGTTTGAGGGCCGTTGCCTCGCCATCGTCCGACCGCTCGGCCGGTCGGGCAAAGTCACCTTGCAGGCCGAGGCTGATGGGCTGGCCTCCGCCACCACAACCCTGCAGGTTCGCTGAACGCGGGAGGCTGTTTATGGCACGATTTTTTTTGCCGCTGCAAATTCTATTGCTGTTGATCTTGGCCGCCGGGATCGGCGGCGCGGACGCGGCTCCCGCCGCCGTCCGGTTCTCGCCCAATGCCGTTTCGGTGGACGTTTATGACTTCCTCGAAGTGACTCTGGCGGTCGAGCGCCCGGATGCCACGAATCCCTTCACCGAGGTGGAGGTGACGGGTGAATTCGGCCGGCCGGGTTCCGCGCCGCTGCGGGTGGACGGATTCTGCGATTCGCCGGACGGGCGGATTTACCAGATTCGTTTCATGCCCGCCGAGGCGGGCACGCACCATTATTCCGTGACGTTCAAGCAGGGCGAATTCGTTCGCGCGAGCAGCGGCACGTTCGAGGCCCGACCAACCCGCGGTCATGGCCGATTGCGGGTGGACCCGGCGCACCCGTTTCATTTCGTCTGGGAAGGAACCGGTGAGCACTATTTTTATAACAGCACCACGGCTTATTGGCTTCTCGGGTGGCGGGACGAGGCGATCATTCGTGAGAGCATTGACCGCCTGGTCAAGCTCAGGATCAACCGCATCCGCGTGGCGCTGAATGGCCGCACCACCGGCGGCAGCCGCTGGAAGGAGGACACCGTCCAGCCGGGCGCCAACTTCCAATTCCGGCTCGAACCCTGGCCCGCCGCCCGGCCGGAGAACGTTGAGGATCCCGGCTACGATGTCACCCGCTTCAACGTGGACCTTTTCCGCAAGTGCGAGCGGATGCTGCGTTACGCCCGGGAACGCGGATTGGCCGTCTCCTTGATTTTCTATCTGGACGGCGAGGACAAGGGCGTGGACCCGTTCGGCAAGGCTGGTCAGGGCGGCCCGGACGAGCAGCGGTATTATCGCTACGTGATCGCGCGCTTTGGCTGCTTTGCCAACGTGTTGTGGGACGTCACCAACGAATGGCATCTATTCCGCGATGAGGCCTGGGTGAACCAGATGGGCGCGTTCGTGAAAGCCTGTGACCCTTATCAGCATCTCACCACGGTCCATGGCCGCGGCGATTTTCCCTTCCGCAAGTCCCCTTGGGCGGATTACGCCGAGTACCAAAGCTGGGACGAGCATGGCGGCTACCCGTTCATGCTCCGGAACCGCCGGGAGCAGGCGGCCACCGGACGGCCCATCCCGCAGGTGAACGAGGAATACGGTTACGAAGACAGCTATCCCTATCCGTGGGGCGAAGGCCGGCGCTGGCCCGCGCGCATTGCGGACAACCGGCGGCGGCTGGCCTGGGAGATGGTGATGGCCGGCGGCTACCAGACCACCGGCGAGCGCGCCAACATCGCCGGCTACGGCGGCTGGATCAACGGCCGCGGAAACGCGGCGATGACGATGCTGCGCGGCTACGCGCATCTGCGCGACTTTTTTGAGAGCATCCCGTGGTGGACGCTGGAGCCGCATCCGGAATTGACGGACACCAATGCGCTTTGCCTGGCCGAACCGGGCCGCCGCTACGTGCTGTATTTCCAACGTGGCAACGCCGCCCGGCTGCGGATCGCTGATGGCGATTACCAGGTCAAATGGTTCAATCCGCGCACGGGCGACTGGCGCAAGTTAAAAGCGGGCCCGGCGTCGCAATGGCAATCCCCTGTTGCCCTTGATGCTGAAGATTGGGTGTTGCTCCTGGAACGTAAGCGTCACGCGTAGCGCCTATTGACAGGGAGTGTGAGAACCTATCGTAACTATCGTAGTTGTGAGAGCTATGATACTTGCCGTTGAACCTGTAGCGGCTTCGT
>DATJOW010000200.1:0-29746 GCA_035506715.1 Candidatus Acidiferrum sp.
GCGGGGCCAGGAACTTCACGCTGCCAATCATCACCAGGTTCAGAATCACCGCCCCCAGCGCCGGGATGAAAAAATGGACTCGGGCCTTGGCCATGCCGATGAAAACCGCCGCCAGGCAGACCAGCACCATGTAAGGAAACATCAGCCGCAGCAACCGCAGCATCAGCTCCGTCTTTTCCGGAAAGGTGTGCAGCCCCAGCAGCAGGGTGAGTCCAAGCACGACGACCACGATTACGGCGGTCGCCGCGACCACCAGGCCGGAAAGAACGGCATTGGCCGCCCGCCACATCTCCACCTCGCCGTGCTTCTTCTCGTGCTCCTTGAAAATCGGAATAAAGGCCGCCGTCAAGGCACCTTCTCCCAGCAGCCGCCGGAATAGATTCGGGATGGTAAACGCCACCTGGAAGGCGCCGGCCACCCAGCCGTCGCCCATGAACCGCGCATAGACCATTTCCCGGATCATCCCCAGAAAGCGGCTGGTCAGGGTTGCGCCGGCCATCGCCCCGGAGGATTTCAGCATTTTCGACACGCGCGCAGGCTAGAATGCGCCGCGAAACGAGAGCAACCACGAAAAGTAAACCGTGAAGAGGGATAACCACGAAATACACAAAACACACGAAAAAGGACCTGGAGATTCTCAGCTCGGGCAACTTCAGAAATGTCGTAGCCAGGAAGGGCGGGGTCGGCAGCGCGGCGTCCCTGCCCACGGCTACAATTCAATTTGAAATGCTATATGCGCCAACAGCTCCATCTGCCATCGGACTGGGACGGGAACCTCTGGCATTACCGCAACCTGGGGCGCACCCACGCGATGCATCATCACGCCGAGCTGGAGTTCAACCTGGTCAGCCAGGGCGCCGGCGTGTACCTGCTGGACACCCGCAAGTACCGGATTCGCCGCGGCGACCTGCTCTGGCTGTTCCCGGCCCAGGAACACGTGTTGATCGAGCAGACGCTGGATTTTGAAATGTGGATCGGGGTGTTCAAGCCGCGGGCCGTGCGACGCGCGGCCACAGACGCGAGTGCCCGAATTTTGCGCCAGGCAGACGCGACCGGGGAGTATTGCCGGCGGCTGCCGCGGCAGGACCTGGCCCGATTGGAGGAGTTGTTTGCCGAAATCGGCCGGACGCAGGATCGGCCCGGGATGTTCAATGCCGGCCTGAGCTACGCGCTGCTAATGGCCTGGCAACGGTTCGAACAGGCCGCCAAAGTGCCCGTGCAGGACGTGCATCCGGCCGTCGAGAAAGCCGCGCGTTTGATTCACGATGAAACAACTGCGCTGCATTTGAACGAATTGGCCCGGCGCGCCGGTCTCAGTCCGGCACGGCTAAGCCGCCTGTTCAAGCAGCAAACCGGCGTCGCGCTGGTGGACTTCCGCAACCGCCAACGCATCGAACGGTTTCTGGGACTTTACGGCACCGGCCAGCGGTTGACGATGCTGGATGCCGCGCTGGAAGCCGGGTTCGGCAGTTACCCGCAATTCCATCGCGTGTTCAAGCGCGTGCTTGGATGTTCGCCCGGGAGCTACCGGAAACAGCAGGAAGCAGCGTGAATTCAATTAACCGCAAAGAACTCGAAGAACACAAAGATTTTGACACGAATTACACGAATTGACGCGAATTCAAATGCGCTCAAGGCGCTATGGAAATTAGCCCGGGGTTGGCTCGAACTCTTTCGGGGCAAGTTTGGGCTGATTTCTTTGGCCCCTTCAGGGCAAATCCGTGTTGCAACTCTTTGCACTACTTTGCAGCTAAGTTAATCCGTGTCCATCCGTGTTTGATCATTTTTCGCAGATTACGACGTTAGTTTCTTCCAGAGATTGTCAATCTCGCCACGGAGAATCCTGGCTTCCTCCCAACTGTTCGGGAAGGTCGAAAGCGCGTAACCGCCTTGCACCGGTCCCAGTTCCGGGCAGATGGAAATCTCGCGTGCGGACTCGCGGTTGCCGTCCAGCCAGCATCGGAGCACTGCCTCGGCAAACGGGAGCCAGGCTTTGACTTCGGACGTCAGGTTCCCCTGCCCGTCCGTGACGGGCACCTGGACGTGATGGCCGTTGAACGGGCGAAAGTGAAATTGCTGCGCGCGTTGGATTAAATCCGGCCGAACCAGGAGCCGGTCGATGAAATGGGCGGGGACGAGATGTTTCACGACGGCGAAATGGGAGAAATCCCATGAAACGGGCAGCAATTCACCGGTCAGATTCTGGTAGGCATCGGCCAAGGCGTACATTTTCTCCGGCGTCTCGGTGCACGTCCCGCGATGCGATTCGATCGCGGGCTCAAGGCCGAGCTGCTTCCCCTCCAGCAAAAGCGCCTGGGTCAACTTGAGCGCTTCGGGCGTCTGCACTTCGTCGCCGGCCAACTGGACGTTGACGTGACGGGCGCCGCAATCCTGCTGCTCCCGCAGCAGGCGCGGGAAATCCGCGGCGTTGCCGGAAGCCATGCCACCGACAAAAATCAACCCGTGTTTGCGGCAGCCGTCGCGCAATTCCGGGCTGCCGGCCCAACAGACGCCATCGAACCCGGTTTTCTTGATGGCCTTCAGTTTCTGGTCGAGCGACCACTCATTGGTCCGCGATGGATGTCCCATGAACGTCCAGAGATTGGCGATGTGGCGGAGAACTGGCCGGTGGCAAGTGACAGGTGACACGTGACAGGATTGGTCACGCTCCCCCGGCCGTGAGATTGCCTTCTTGTCACTTGTCACACGTCACTTGTCACCTCGGTAATACGGTTCCACCAGCTTAACCGCCTGCTCAGCCTCGTGTTCGTCCTTGAACTGGATCAGGATATAAACGCCTTTCGGCCCGATGGCGTCGAGGAGCGGCTGGATTTCATTCAGCTCCACGTTCACGACCTGCACGGATTTGCCAGCGGCGAGGATGCGGCGGTAAAGGTCGTACCAGCGTTTGTGGCCGCCGGTTTCGATGCCGGCCTGCGGCGTCCATTCGATGGCATCGAGCGGCTCGATGGCCAGCAGATTATCCAGATGCACCATCGCCTGCGTGCCGTCGAGGTGATACAGCGAGTGGTCGAGCCATTCGCATTGCGCGGTGAGCGCCGGCACAACAAACCGTTTGTACATCTTGGGCGAAAACATCGCCGACGAATCGCACTGTACCTTGGCCACTTTGCCCGGCCCCCAGATGTAAAATGCACCAAATGTCGAGCTGCCGTCCTCCAGCTTTATAATGTCGTAGATGCGCTGATAGGCGGCGAACCAGACGTCGTTGATTTCCCAAATCTTTTGTTCGATCCATTCCGGGCGCTCGACCATGTCCATGAGCAGCGTCTGCGCGCCGCGCAGTGACGACAGGACGTCCATGTTTTCGATCAGGTCCGGGCAGCCCACGAGATATTTGTCCCGGGCGGATCCGGCGCAGCTACGCAGTATGGTCTCGGTGACGCGCCACCAGGAGTTGTGGGGGTCAAATTTCAGCGGCGGCAACTTTTCCGGTTCCAGTTCCTCCTCAAAGCACGGGTGAAACCAGACGGTGTCCTCGGCAAACCCGGGTTTCGCGCCGAGGAACAGCGCGAGCGAGCCGGGGCCGAGGTCGGTGGTGGCGCTGGGCAATACGTCGAGCGGAAAAATTGAGCGGGCAAGGCGGTAATGATTTTCCGCCGCCCGGAATTCTGCATCGCAGTAGCGTTCCTCGAGCGTGGCGGGTTTGACCGGCGGCGGCACGGTCTCATGCAGGCAACGGCCGGTCTCCGGGGCGCCCCACATGCCGACCAGCAGTCCTTTGTGGTTCCACCACTCAACAAATCGTTTTTTCGTCTGTTGCCAGTTAGCCTTCCACATATCCTTGGTTCAATCGCCGCCGACCGTTTCGGCGAAGCTAAAACCCAATCGCCGCGCCGCCGTCCACGGGCAACACCACGCCGGTGACAAATTTCGCCGCCGGCGAGGCGAGGTAAACCGCCGCCCAGCCGATGTCATCGGCATCGCCGAAACGCGCCATGGGAGTGCGGCCCAGCACCTTGGCCTTGCGCGCCGGGTCGCCATTCAACGCCTGATCCAGCATGTCGGACGCAATCCAGCCGGGCGCAATGGCATTGACGCGCACACCTTCCGGTCCCCACTCGGTGGCGAGGGTGCGCACGAGGCCGAGATAGGCGGATTTGGCGGCGGCGTAGGCAACCACCTGGGAGAGGCCGAACAGCGAAGCCATCGACGCCGTAAACAACACGCAGCCGGTTTTTCGCTCGACCATGCGGCGGCCCGCCTCGCGGGTGAAGGCAAACGCGCCAAAGAGGTGCGTTTGCAGCACGCCGGCGAATTCGGCATCGCTCGTTTCCGTCGCCGGCTTTTTCAGATGCACGCCCGCGTTGTTGACCAGGATGGTCAGCGGACCGGCCAGTTTTTCGGCACGAGCCACCAGCGCCGGCACCAATTCGAGCCGGGTCACATCGCCGGCCAAGGCAAAGGCATTTTGGCCCAGCATCGCAGCAGCCTTGTCCAATTCGCTCTGGCGGCGGCCGACCAGCACGACTTTGGCCCCGGCGGCGACAAGGCAGCGCGCCATGCCAAAGCCCAGACCGGTGCCGCCACCGGTGATGAGCGCGGTTTCACCGGTGAGATCGAAGGCTGACTTCATAGGTTTGGGATTCATACGCGGCAACCGGCTTCGAGGCCCGGCGCATTTTGGTGTTTGTACGTGATGAAATATTCGCGGTGGTTGAGGCCTTCGGGCTTGCTCGGTTCGCCCCGGGCCACGCGCAGGATCAGGTCGGCCAACTCCCTTCCGGCCTGGGCGAGGGTCAATTCACCCGTTAGCACCCGGCCGGCGTCGAAATCCATGTCCTCCACCATCGCCCGATACGTGGCGCTGTTGCCGGTGACCTTGATGAGGGGCGCGATGGGACTGCCGATGACGCTGCCGCGGCCGGTGACGAACAGGACAATCTGCGCGCCCGCGCTGATTAAATCCATGATGCCTTCGGTATCGTTCGGGTTCGTGAAGCCAAACTGCATGAAATGGTCGTCCGGCACGCTGTCAAGGATCCACAGCCCCGGTCCGCGCGGCGCTTCCGCCACGCGAATCACGCCTTGAATCGGCCGGGACCCGCTCTTGGCGAATGCGCCGAGGCTCTTCTCCTCGATCGTGGTCAGACCGCCGGCGAAGTTGCCGGGGGAAACCGAGTATTGCCGGACGGATTGGCAGTAACGTGCGGCCTTGTCGTAGGCGTCGCCCAGCTGTCTCGCCGCCACCGGACTGGCGGCGCGGGCGAGCATGTGTTCGCGCAAGCCAATCATTTCGACCGTTTCCTCAAAAACGGCACGGCCGCCGGCATTCACAAGCAGGTCAAAAAATGCGCCCACCGTCGGATTGCCGGCAAGGCCGGAAGTGCCGTCGGAACCGCCGCATTCGCAGCCGACGACCAGGTCGGCCAGCGTCATCGGCTCACGCGGCGTTTCCCGGCGGATTTGGCTGCGCAGGCCTGCGACGATTTCCTTTCCTTTGGCGACCGACGATTTTGTGCCGCCGGATTGCTGGATGAAGAACCAGTCCGCCGGACGACCAGAAGCGCGGACGGTTTCCGCGATTTTTTGCGGCTGGGTGTATTCGCAGCCAAGTCCGACCGACAACACCGCGCCGACATTCGGATGCCGCGCGAGAGCGAGCATCAGCCGGATGGCGTAGGCATTGTCATAGCAACCCGGGAAACCGATGACGTGCACATCCTCCTCGCTCGCGGCAATGGCGTGCGCGACATGCTGCGCGCATTCGACGGTGTAGATGACGAGCACGAGGTTGCGCACACCCTTGCGGCCGTCGGGCCGCAGAAAACCGGACCAGGTTTCCGTAGCCGCCGAGGGGATGAGGGGGCCATCGCCGGGAGAACCCGCCTCCGGACGCCGGCGACTGCCATGCGCAGTTTGGTCAGACATACGCGGAGGCCGTATCCGTTGGCGCGCCGGAACGGAGGTCGAGCGTGGCGGAGCGTTCGTCCAAGTCGCTGGCCAGATTGTGGAGATGAACCCATGCGCCCGAATTGATGGCCTGCGTCGCGTGGCCGATGCGCGCGCCAAATTTTATCACCGCCGAACCGGCGGCAATATCGGCCAGGGCCATTTTGTGCCCGCGGGCAATCGGTTCCCCGGCCGCGGTCTGACGTCGCCCCGCGCCAATGATCTCAACCGGGCCAGCCGGCGCGTCGTCAATCAGCGTGGCGACGTTGTCCTGTGATTTGATCTGAAAGCAACGCGGATTCATTTTGCCTTCGTCAGCTTGTGTTCCACGCAAGTGTTTTCAATCGCGTCCCAATCCAGTTCCACGCCGATGCCCGGCTTTTGCGGGACGTGCGCGAAACCGCTTTTGTCGATGGGATATTTGTCTTTCATCGGAAACCGGAATGGTTCTTCCGGCACGAGCAGCTCAAAGTACTCGCAGTTTTTGACGGCGCAACTGACGTGCAGGTTCGCCATGTCCATGAAGCCCATGGTGGTGCAATGAATTTCACATCGCAGGCCGTGCGCTTCGGCGAGATGCGCGATTTTTAACGCGCCGGTGACGCCGGGCTTCCATGACACATCGGCGCGCACGATGTCCACGGCGTTAAAGGCGATGGCCTGCGCCACGCCGAGCGGGCCGCCCCGCGTGGTTTCCGTGCCGGCGATCGGGATGTCGAGCGCCGCGCAGAGTTTCGCGTACTTGGCGAGTTCGAAATCGCGGAACGGCTCCTCGAACCAGTGGTAATTCAGCTTTTCCAGGTCGCGCCCGACGCGAATCGCTTCTTCGAGCGAATACTCGGCAACGGGGTCGCTCATCAAGACGTAATCGTCGCCGGCCGCGGCGCGAAGCGCGCGATGGATTTCGACGTCCTTCCGCCACGGGCCGGGCGGGTGGACCTTGTAAGCCGGGAACCCGCGCTTTTTATAAGCGCGCATTTCCTTCAGATAATCCTCCGGGTACGGCATGAACAGGCTGCTCGCGTAAGTCGGCAAACTGGTGCGGCACTCGCCGAGATACTGGTAGAGCGGCAACCCGGCGGCCTGGGCGGCGATGTCCCACAAGGCCACGTCCACCGGGCCGGGCAGGTAAACAGGAAAGAACGTGATATGGCGGTCGATCGTCCACAACTCGTGGTAAATCGCCTCGCGTTCGCTGACGCGGCGTCCGAGCACAACCGGGGCGATGGTCTCCTGCAAAAAGGCCTGCGTGACGAGGCTCGAACGGGCGGCGATGGCGGTGGCATGACCGGAAATGCCCGCGTCGGTGTGCAAGCGCAGGACGACGACGTCCCAATTCATCGGGCTCCGGCCCATGCGCGCGGAATCGAAGAGCTTTTCGCGCCGCTGGCAGCGCCAGGTTTCAAACGCGGTAACCTTGGGATTTGGATGCTGCACGCTCATAGAATGCCGTATTTTTTAAATGCCGCCGTGCTGCTCAGGCCGGCTTCGATTTCCCGGCGCACCAATTTTTCCCCGCGGGCCTTGGCCAGCGCGCGCTCAATGACTTCAGCCTCAACTTCTGGGGGAACGATCACAACGCCATCCAGGTCACCAAAAACCAAATCACCCGGTTGCACGGTGACTTGTCCGACCTCGATGGGGCAGCGGTAATCCACAACCTGGGTGCGCACCGCGGAGTCTTGCGCAAAACGGCCGCGCGAAAACACCGGCCAGTTTTGCTCCAACACTTTTGGCGTATCGCGATGGAAGCCGTTGATGACCGCGCCGGCGGCGCCGCGCTTTTTGGCGGTGGCGGTGAGAATTTCCCCCCAGTAGGCGCAGCGCATGTCGCCGCCGCTGGCCAGATAAATTTCGCCGGGCCGAAGCTGGTCCAACGCCTCGGTGAGCTTGCCGAAAGGCTGTTTCTGTTTGCCAAAGACATCCGTCATCACCACCGGCATGGCCCGGCCGGCAAGTTTCATGTCCTCACGCAGCGGCTGGATCGGCTGCGGGAGAAACTGGTGGCAATGGCCGAGGTCATCGAGAACATCGCCTACGACCGGGGTATAGAGTTCGCGGCAGCAAAGCCTGAACAACTCGACATCGGATTTCCATTCCGTGGCCATGGGATCAGCTTATGGGTCGGCCGGGGCCGGCGTTGCCTTTTCCTTGTCCTTGACGGGATGAATCCCCTGTTTGGACAGGTAATTGTTTATTTTGCCCTTGTACCGCTGGAAAACGGCGGTTTTTTCCTCGCTGCTGCCGCAGTCCATCGCCTCCTCCCGGGCTTCCTTGAGCAGTTCAAGAATCTTCTGCTTATGCGGTTCCGGGAGATTCGGGTAAGCCGCGAGGTAACCGTTGTAGGTAAACTGCACTTTGCCGTAAGTCATCTTGTCCTTGACCTGCTCGACCTGTTCAGGCGTGAGATTGGCCGAAAGCCCGGCGATGAATTGATCATGCAGCACTTTCAGCGAACTGCGAATCTGCGCCACTGCATTCGTGTCGCCCTTGGCGGCTTTGAGCTTGGAGTCATTGGCGTCGTGCCACACGCGCAACGCACGGTACTGTGCGAGGATCAGGTCATGGACCTTGGCCACGCGGTTGGTGTCGGCGAGCGCGAGCGTCTTCAAAATATCCGCCGTCCGGCCCTCGATCGCGCGGTTGTAGTTCGCCTCGATTTGCTCCGGGGTCGGGTGGGTGCCCGGTGCGGAGGACTTTTCATCTGCCGCCAAGGCGGAGGCCGCCAGCGCGCAGGCGGCCAGGATGCTGAGGCTTAATTTCATGTTCAATCCTGATGCTACCAATTACTCCGTCTAAGTTCACGATTTGTTTTCTGCGTCCGCCGGAAGCCTGAAAATCCGATCCGGTTGCCACCGGTTATGTCAGTGGTCAAATCCCCGCGGCAGCCAGACGGTCATTTCTGACGGCCCGCGATTGGCCCAGACGCAGTAAGGAATCAGGCGCAAGTTGACCGGCTTCAGTGCGGCGGGCCTGATTTCGCGGTAAAGTTCGCCGTTCCAGGTTTCCGGCGGCCGGGAGAGGGCCTGGCCCTCCAGTACGACGATGCCGCCCAGCAACCGCCGATCGTAGCGTGCGGCCAGATGCACGTTCGCCGGCAGGATCACGTCCGAAATTTTTATGCCGCGCGGCAGGTCAAGTGATTCGAGACAATAAACCACCGGACCGCGTTGGACGGCCACCTGGTTTGCATCCTCCTCCACGAGCGGGTTCGCCTCCATCAAGCGGACTGGCATCGGCAGATCCAGGGTCACTGTATCACCCGATTTCCAGACGCGCCGGATTTCGAAATAACTTCCCGGGGGAGATGAGATCAGCGCGGGTTGATTATTAATCCGCACTGAGGCCTCGTCAGTCCAACCGGGAATCCGCAGTCTCAAGGCGAATTCCTTGTCGCCGCATTCATTGATCACCATGCGAATCCGGCCGTTCCACGGATAATCGGTTTCCTGCGTGAGCCTGATCTTCTGCCCGGCCAGTTCGGTGGCCAGGGTGCTGCCGCCGTAAAGGTTGACCCAAATGGCATCCGCGGACTTGCCATACGCGTAATCAGCGGATTCGGCAATCATGCGGGCCAGATTCGGCGGACAGCAGAACGAGCTGACATAGGGCACGCGGGTTCTTGACCAACGCAGCTCGGTCGGCAGCGGGTCGGTCACCCGGAGGGGATTGGTGTAAAAGAAATTCGTCCCGTCCAGGCTGCCGCCGGAGAGCACGCTGTTGTTGAGCGCCAGCTCGACCACGTCCATGTACTGCGCCCGGCCGGTGGCCAGGAACATGCGCCAGTTCCACAACGCGTTGCCGATGTTCGCGCAGGTTTCGGAGTAGGCCGTGGTGTTGGGCAGTTGATAATTGCGCCCGTAAGCCTGGTGCACGCGGGTGATGGTTTTCTGATCTTTCGCCCCGTCCGGCGCCGCGCCATCATAAAGCGCGCCGCAACCGCCGGTGATATACATTTTCTCCGTAACGACATTCGTCCAAATGGTCCCGAGCGGCTGCCACACGCCGGGATCGCCGGTCTCCATGAACAAATCCGCGGCGCCGGCATACAGATAGTTCGCGCGCACTGCATGGCCTTCGGCTTCGGTCTGCTCGCCCAAGGGAATGCGGTCCTGATTGTCAGCGCCACCGTCCTTGACGCGGTTGCGCAGCTCGAAAAATTTTTCCGCCAGCTCGAGGTATCGCGGGTTGCGGGTGGCGCGATACAATTCGACGACGCCCATGTAATGCGACGGGCAAACCGAGCTGCGCGCCACTTCCGGCGGCCCGTCCCGAAAGGTCGCGTAAAGGAAATCCGCCGCCTTGCACGCCACGTTGAGGAAGTTGGTGCGTCCGGTGGCGCGGTAATGCACGCAGGCCGCCGTCATCAGGTGGCCGAGGTTGTACATTTCAAAATTGTTCCGGTCCTGGAACGGCGCCGCATTGGTGTCCCCGTTGCGCTGCCGCACCAGCACCGGCGTGTGGAGGTAACCATCGGCGCGCTGGGCCCGGGCGATGACTTCGATGGCGCGCTCGATATTCCGCCCGAAATACTCATCGTGCGTGACGGCGTAAGTCGCGCAGGCTGCTTCGATCAGTTTGTAGAAATCGCCATCATTGAACGGGGCACCCCGGTAACGGCCCTCGGCCAGGCCGGCGGCGATTTCGAAGTTGCGAAAGTATTGCGAATAATTGGTGCCTTCCATCAACCGGCCCATGCTCGGCAACATTTGCGTGCGGCAGAGTTCAAACCGGTCGGCCCAAAAACCGTTGGTCCAGCAGACTTCATCCAGGCCGACCGTCCGGACCTGCGCGAACGGGCTGGCCGTCGTGTCCACCACACCGCGGTCAGCGGCAAGCAGAGCCGATCCGGCGCCCAGGACACCGGCAACGCCCATCACCAGTGTCCGGTGGGTGGAACAAATCAGTTTCATGGTAGTTTTCCGGCGTCGCGCTTCTCCAGTTTGGCTGATTGCGGCACGACACCCAGAATCACAAAACTGCCCTTGCCAATCAATTCCAGCTTCTGCCGGCCGGCATCGTAGCGGAAGGCGTGCACATTCACCTCGGGGCATTGGTCGATGTCAACGGCATGGCGGAGCACCGGTTCGACGCCGCCGCGTTCGTCGGCCTGGGCGGCGAAGTCCAGGTTCGGCACCTGCAGCCAGACGTCTTTCGGGCTGTCAAAATAGCCAACCAGCACCTGCACCGGCTCCGATACTTCGAATTCAACGGGCTGATAACGGCCGCTCTTGGCGGTTTCGTGGGAAAACCGGATGCCGGTCAAACCGTTCAATTCCGGCGCGAGGTTCCGGATGGTGTAACTGCGATCGGTGAACGGCCGGGCGCCGACCTTCACCTCGTAGGTTTGGGCATTGGTGCCGACCAATTTGAAAGCCGCCGCCGGCCAGGGTTTGAGGTTTGACTCGTCGGCCGCCGCAAGCCGATGGGTGGCTGGTTTGCGTTGCGTCACCATCACCCGAAAATCCTCCAGTTCCTTTTGGTAAAGTGGCACCAGTTGCGACCACAGATAATTCGTGGCTTTGCCGCCAACGCCGCCGGTAAATGGAATTTTTCGCTGCGAGGTTTGCATCGAATTGGCGAAGTGATAAGTCGTCCCGGTCAGCCGCGCCAGGGCCTGATAATGCTCCAGACTTGCGGCCAGCCACTTGGCCGCCTGGTCGAGATCCGCTTTGTCTCCGCTGTAACCGTAGCGTAACTCCCATTCCGCCGCCCTGGCCTTGGCCGCATAAAACTGCGCCATCGCCTGAATGCAGCGGACATCGTTCTCCAGACGGTTGAATTCGGGGCGGTCTTTCACCACCAGCGGTGCGGCGGATTCGATTGCCGCAACGGCATTGGACGAATAATTCAGGGCCTCGTTAATGATGGACACCGGTGTTTCACCCTCGTGCGGCTGGTGTTTCCACTGTTTTTCAACATATACATCCAGCCGTTCACCCGGCGGCGCCTGCGATTCCCAGAGGTCCGGCAACACGTTGTATTTTTTGGGGTTTACGAGCTGGTCGAGCGTCATGCCCAGCGAAAGCGTCTGGCGATTGCCTTCCGTGATGCCAAAGCGGCGAATGAGCCGCGGCGCGACTTCGCCCGCATTGTTGTATGCGTCGAGGATTTTGGCGGCGGCGTTCGTGTTGCCGTAAAGCGCCGCCAACCGCCCCACCCAGTAGGCACGGTCCTCCGGTTCGGGAATGTCGGGATTCCACGCGTAACGCGCCCAGGCTTCATACCAAATCCAGTCGCGGTCCCACTGCTTGAGCGGCGGGTCGGCGATGTCGGGCGAATACGGCCAGTTCCAATAGGCGAGTGGGTACAAATGAATACCCGTCGCGCCCAGCCGGTCGCGGGAAGCCTGCACGCATTTCTGGATGAACTGTTGGTCGCCGTAACGGAACGGCTCCAGGTTCGAGAGAATGTGGATGTTGACGAGATGCGGCGAGAGTTTGCTCATGGCCACATGGATGGCCGCCTGCTTGCCGCGCGGTTCCCAGGTCGTGAGCGATTCGCCGTTATATTTCGATTCGGTGAAAATGTTCGTGTACATCCGTACCGCCGCCGGGATGATGGCGCTAGCATCCATGGCGTGCGTTCGAATGACCACGGGCGGCTCTTCGTTGAGCCCGGCGGCCTCCATCCCGTCGAGCACGCCGGGCAAAATCACGTTCGTGCACCAGTCCAGTTGATTCGGCGTGCCCTGCAACGCTTCGCCGAAGCACACCATCAGGCCGACGTTCGGGTACTGCCTCACAAATTCGGCGATGGATTTGCGCGTGTAATCCGCGGTCAGCGGCGTCGGAGCGGACAGCTGGGTGGAAATCCCGTTCGTTTCGGCAAACGGTTTGGAGACAATGATATTGTAAAACATCTGCACCAGCCAGATGCCGCGCCGGTCGCACTCGGTGGCCAGCCAGCGGAACATTTCCTGGTTTTTCTGGAAGACATCGTCCGGCACCTCGACGGCGTAGGGATAATCCTTGAGCCGCACGAGCGACGCGAAGGGATGGCCGTTCCAGAGGTAGAGCGTGTTCAGGCGGTTCGCGACGAGAAAATCGAGGTACTCCCGCCAGAGCTGCTTGTCGTAGAACCACGGGAACAATTCCGGCGTGTAGGGATATTCGTAAACCTTCCGGCCCGGCAGGATGTAGGTTTTCTGCATCCCGATGCACGTCCCGCGCAGGGTCATGGCGGGTTTGTCATGAAAATTCGCCAGCTCGAGGGTTGGGATTTTTCCGGCATTACGAATTCGCCGGGCCAATTCCAGGCAACCGTAAAGCGCTCCCGAATCGTCGGCCGACGAAACGAACAGGTCACCGTTGTCGCCCAGTGCAAACGCGAACCCTTCGCGCCCGGCATTTCGATCCGGCCAACGATTCACCAGGATTTTTCGGCCCGGGACATCGAGCGAATGAACCATAGCCGTCTCCAACTTCACCGCCCGCAGCGCTTCGGCCAGTCCCTCCGCGCCAAACTCCACGCGCGGCGCGGCATTGGTGGGGATGACGATGGAAATGGTTTCGGCGCGCAGCGGGAGCGAGAGCGCCGATGCGGCCAACGTCAACGAGAAGATTCGCCTGGGTATCATGTCATTGCACGCGTCCGGTGATTCAACTCATTCATTCCTTCACCCGCCGGATACGGATGGCCAAGTAAGGCTTTCCCGGCAGCGGAATGCTGCGGCCGTCCTTGTCGGCGATCAGATAGTCCGTTGATTTCGCCAGCGTAAACGTGCCCGGGACAGGCGTCACGGTCATGCTCCAGGTGTCGAGGACTTCGGCGGTAAAGGTCATGCCTGCGGACGCCTGGCGGTTGCCCGGGGAAGCCTTCGGAAGTTTGAATTCCCAGTTGGTCGGCGCCAGCCGGCCGAGATAGACGAGGTAGTAATCAGGCGCGCGGCCGCCGTATTCCGGGTTCTGCCACTTGTCAATCGGCTCGATGCCCTCGGCGGGCGCATCCGCGAGCACCTGCTTCAGGAACGCGAGGCGCGCGGGGCTCTGGCCCTTGAGCACGCCGCCCTTCGACCACCAGAGAACCTGGTCGTCGCTCTGGTAAGTCTCGCCGTGCCCGCAATACGTGCCGGCGACGGTCGCGTTCCAAAACCGCAAGACCAGTTCCTCGGCGGTCAATTGTCCCCAGCGGCTCGCGATGTTGCCCTCGTATTTCACCTCGTCATAAACGACAGGTTTGCGATAAGCGTCGCGATACAATTCCGCCCGACCTGGCTCCTCCACCGCGAACCCATTTTGAATCGAGGCGTGGGTGATCCAGGGCAGCGTATGGTTGAACAGTTTCGAACCGTTATGAATCGAAAGCAGGTGATGATACGGGTCGTTCGTCGAAACGATTTCACCGAAGCGCATGAAGTCGGCCTCGGTCTTCTGTTTCATGAAATCCCATTCGTTGGCCAGCGACCACCAGACGTTGCGGAACGCGGCCAGCCGCGCGACGACATAGCGCAGATACCGGTCGTCGGCCGCCGCCGGCATCCGGTCGAAGCCCCAATGACCGGTGTCGTACGGGTGGAATAAGATCAGGTCCGCCTCGATGCCGAGCCTCTGCAGATCACGGATGCGCTGTTCCAGGTGCCGGAAATATTCCGGATTGAAGCGCGTGAAATCCCACGTGCTAGGCGGAGTGCCCTCGAAGGGATAAAGCACCGGCTCGTTCGTGTTCCATTGATAACGCTTGGGAAAAACACAGAAGCGAATTTTGTTGAAGGGCGCCGCGGCGAGGGTTTTCAACGTCTGCGCCTGCAATTCCTCGTTCTGCAATTGCCAGACATAGCACGTCGTGCCGAGTTCCCGGTAAGGCGTGCCGTCGGCGTAGGCAAAGTGGTACGTGTTGGTCACGCGAACCCGGCCGTGGTTTTCCGGCGCGGGCGGGGTGGCGGTGAAGGAGCCGACTTTGCTGTTTAACTCCGGCGCGCTGCTGGTCGTGGTGAACTTCCACACGCCTGGTTTCTCCGGCATGAACCGGACGCGATAGATGCCGTCGCCGTCATAAAAGCCGTCCACCCTGATCGCATCGTCGCCCTGTTCAAACTTGGCCGCGAAGCGCACGTCAAGAAACGGATTGCCGTTCGTCGGGCCTTTGAGCGCGACCTCGAAGACGCCCCATTGCTCGACAGTTTGATCGGCGGCGGGGGAATACCCGGCAACCAGCATCAATCCAGCCAGGCAGCCAGCGATTTTCCCTCCGGCCAACGAGGGATTTTGGCGTATCCCGTTGCGGGCAGAAATCATCGGCGAAGCCCGCCTCAAGCAAAGCCGCCTCCGGCCAGCCTGGCGTGATGGCCACCATCGCATCAGCATTGTCTCTGGGCGTTGCTCCATTTTGCGCGAGGCCTGGCCGGCCAGTCTATTCTTTCACCAGCCAAACTAGAGTGGCGTCCGGCAACCTTATCCGACCGCCGGCCGGCACCGTTTCCGCCGATTTCAGTTCCCCGGTCCTGAGATTCACCATATTCGCCCGAAACGAGCCGGTTTCGTCCGACAAGTCCAACTCCGTTCCGTTGCCGCCATAAATCAACGCCTGTTTTCCCTGCTCGCGCAACGCCCAGCGTCCGGTGCCGCACGCCGCGACCCACGGCGTCATGCGCGGAATCGCGGCGAGCAGCTTCGGGTCGGTCGTTTTCGGCAGATTGGGGAGCGAACCGCCGGCGCAGACATACGCCCAGCCACCGGAGTTGAAATCGTTGATAACCGCCTGGTCCGGATACCGCTGCCGGTATTCCGCCGCCATGGACGCGAGGTTCGCGTCGGTGGGGCGCCCGCCTTTCCATTGCCGTTCAAACTGGCGCGGCGCCAGGTTTTGGCCGCCCTTCGGCGCAAAGGTTCCCTTGTCGGTCGTCCACCAGTATTTGAACTGCACCACATCCACCAGCGGGCGGCGTTGCGGGTCGGCCAGAATCGCATCCTGCACGTCCTTCGTGCAGCTTAATGCCACCAGCGCCTGGCGGCCGGTTTCGCGCTCCCACTCGCCCACGGTATCCAGCCAGAACTGCAGGAAGGCCAGCGGCCCGGTGAACTCGGCGCTGGCGAACTGGATGACGTTGGCATGGTTGGTAAAATTGTTGAGGGACTGGCGGATGTAGTTGCGGTGCAATTGACGGCGCACGGCATTCGTCACATCATAAAATTGTTCGGCCATGAAAATCCGCTTGTCGCCGGCAAACGGCGGCGGTTCGGGAAACCCGGTCTGGTTGACGTTGTTCATCGTGCGCCACGGGCAATCCACCCAGTGCGCCCCGGCTTCGAGGATGTTGTGCTGGAAATAATTTTCGTTGAACAGCACCAGCCCACGCTCGTCGCAGATGCCGGCAAATTCGCGCAGCCGCGACCAGTACCAGGGATTGAATTTGGTCAGGTCATACTGGCTCAGGCCGTCCCAGGCCGTGCCCTGGCCGCTGCGCGCGAACGGCTGCTCGTAAAACGGCGCCCAGGCATCGCCATCCATCCGGCGGACGCGCTCATGGTCCTCGCGCCGGCGGTCGTACCAGAGGCCGTAGTGCTGATCGAGCGCGACCTGATTTCCGGCCGTCATGGCATCGGCCAGGGCGCTCAAATCGTCGGTGTATCCCCGCCCCTGGCGGCCGGGGGCAAAGCGGGTGAGCGTGGGCCCGTACGTCGGCGCCTCGCTGGGCCGCAAATTGCCGCGCCACCAGTTCACCTCAGTCACCTCGCCGATGAGCAATCGCCCGTCACACACCAGCCAGCCGTTGGTGACGGAAATTTTGAGTTTTGAGTTTTGAATTTTTAGTTGCGGGGCGGGAAGGTCATCAACCGATTTGGCGTTTCCGGGTTCGCTCGCGATCGGTTCGCGCGAGGCGGCAGCGGCAATGTAATCCCGGAGCTGAGGGGCCGGCGAGCGCGAGGCCGCAATCAATTTTGCCGCCTGTTCCAGCGTCGGATTGCTGTATTCCTCCAGCGAACGCGGCATCAGTTTTATTTTCACCGGGGTATCAGCGCCCAACCGGTCGGCCAGTTGCGCGGCCAGCAAGCTGACCGGCCGGACCGAGGAATTGGATTCACGCCAGTTGCCGTTGCCGGCGAACTCGCCCCAGCAACCAAACGCCCAGTTCTGTGCCGTGGGCGGATTTTCGCAGCGGACGAGGCTTGCGCTGCATTGCCACAGCACGGAATTGGCGGCGGCCCAGCCGGCCCCTTCGCCGGCGCTGCCGCGATTGGCCAGACTCAAGCCGTTGCCGTCAATGCGCACATTATCGTACAACACCCCGCTGGCCCAGCTCTCAATCGGCCCGCTGTCGCCGAACGGCAGCGCGGCTTCGCATTGCACAAAGGCATTGGGCCCGGCGGCACAATGGCCGACGGAAAAATCATGGTGGCCATGCTCAGCCCAGCAGCGCAGGAACAAGGTCTGCTGGCCCATGGTGAAAAAGGAGTTCCGCCGCGCACCGGCCTCCTCCGAAACCGGCGCCAGCGAAAGACAATCCTCGACCGTGACCCATTTGCAGCTTTCGTAAATCGCCACCGCCGAACCGGCAAAGTGTTCGAAGGTCACCTGGCGCACCCAGGCGTCCCGGACATTTTCCAGGGTAATGGCCATCCAGGAATGATCTTCATTCTTCGGATTGTCTGCCGCAAAGGCGGATTCGAGCCGGAGATTTTCCACACCGACATTGTGGATGCGTCCCGGCCACGAATAGGTTTCCAATCGCGCACCGCCAAAGCTGCTTTCCAAGGCCGTGGTAATGGGGGCGCTCACGGTGATTTCCGTGCCGTTCACGGATAAAACGGTTCGATCCCAGACCACATCGTAAGAGCCCGGATGCCAGACGAGCCGCCAATCACCGATGCCTCCGCCGAATTCCGTCATGCCCAACCGGTCAATCCAGGTCCGGGTGCTCGGGCGGATGATGCGAATGGCGTCGCCGACAGCCAGGTCGCCGGGATTTCGGACATGAAAGCTGGTGGCACCGACGGGGACATAAAAATCCACAATTTGCCAGTCGGCGTTGGTGCGAGCCGCCAGGTCGTCGCGGCCCGCAATGCGGATCAGCGTGCGGCGATCCGTTCCGGCGGCGACCAGCGTTGTCCCCTCCGGCCCCATCCCCTGGCCGCGCAGGACCACGCCGGAGTTCGTGAGTGGCAGGCTGCCGAAAACCTCGTGCCGGCCTTTCAACAACAAAACCGCGCCGCGCAGGCCGTTGGTGTCGGGCGGCAGCTTGGCAACGTAATCAATGGCTCTTTGGATGCGCTCGGTTTCATCGCCCTGGACCGGCGCCACCACCACCTTGGCCGGCGCTTCGGGCAGCGGCCGGTTGCCACCCGCATAGCCGCAAGTGGAAAAATCCGGGACGCGATCACCGCGCTCGTCGGCATCGTAAACCAGGCGACCGTCGGCGCCCATCGAGATGATTGGCGAGATTTTCTTCGGAGCAGCGTGAACGAAACATGGGACGAGCAGGACCAACAGGACGAAAACGGCGGAGCGCAAATCGTAAATCGTAAATCGCAAATGAGTCATGGCAGTCGTCCGTTCACACTTTCCAGCTTGTCACTATGGGCAATTTCCTTGCCGTCGGCCAGCACCATTAAACCCCGACCGCGCCCGTAACGTTGGCCGTCCTTGTCCCAGATGACGGTGAGCAGGCGGCCGTGATATTTCAAGCCGTCGAGGCAGAACCAATCCCACGTCCCCTCCGGGAGCAGCGGCCGGACGTCCACTTGATTGTCGGCGCGCGGGCACAGGCCGACCACACCGGTAATGAGGAGATCGGCAAAAGTGGAATGATTGTAAAACCGGCTGCGGCCGCCTTTGCCATTGATCCACTGACCGGTGATCTCGTCGAGGTATTCGCCGATGAAGGGTTTGCCATCGGCATGCTGGCTGCGCACATAGGTCAAAAACGCATCGTAATAATCGCGCGGGGTGACCCAGTTTTGCGGATAATCGTGCAGCACGTTGGCCAGGGCCGTCAAAGTTTGCGAGGTGGCGAATGGCCAGACCGCGCCGTCCCATTCACAATGGCCGTACCCATGTGAACGGAACTGCGGATGTCGCCGTTCGGCCGTGGTGATGCCGCAGGGCGCGGCAAAACCCCGCGGTTCAGTGAATTGTGACCACGCCGCTTCGTAGCCTTTTCCCGGCTCCGGCAATTCGAACATCCACGGAATGAAACCGGTTTCCTCCCGTACGTCGGCAAACCGGCCGTCATCCCGGAGCACTTCAAAAAACTTCGCCTCCGGGTTCCACAATTTTTCCTGGACGAGCCGTTTCAGCCGCGCGGCCTTGAGGTCGAACTCGACGGCGGCGGGTTTATTTCCCGCCAGGCGCGCGATGGCCGCCAGCGCGCGGGCATTGCCGAACATGTAGCTGTTGATGCTGGGGCGGAAATGCTGGTTGGTGCGCGAGCCGCTGATGGATTCCTCCATGGCATCGCGGACGTCGTACTGCCAGAACAGGCCGTTGGTGGCCAGGCGTTCCTGTTCCCATTCCGCGTAATCGCGCGTCAGATCACCGAGCAGCGAAACGAGGAAGTCCTTGTCGTCCGTGACAAGGTATCGCTGGTACAGCGCGTCCTGCAGCCAGTTGCTGTACTTGTGCAATTGCTGGCGGTTGAACGGACTGCGCAGCCAGTAACGGGCATCGTCGTCGAGGTACTTCTGGTCATGCAGCCATCGGGCCTCCCGGATTTGATGGCCGAGCGCGCTGCTGACCGGCAGCGGCCGCGTAAGAAACTCGGTAAAAACAAAGCCGTCGGGTGTGCGTTCCAGGTGTTTCCGAAAAGACCACCAGCGAAAATAGTACATCTCCTCAACCTGGCGGTCGGGGCACTCGAACAGCGGTATTTCCCTTTGCAGCCAGTCCCACGAGTTGGCGTTGGAGATGAAATTGGTGACGTTTTCGTCCTCCATTGTGTTGAAATACTGCACATAGTGGGCGAACGGAGCGGGTTTTAAAACCGGCGGATCCGCTGCGGACCGGGAAGCCGCCGTCAGCCAAAACAGCACCATCAGGGGCGCGACAAAACGGGATCCGGGGTCCGCGCCGCCCGGGCGGTTCGCCCCCCGGCCGATCATCGTGGTCACTGGTTTCGGTTTCTTCATCCGCAGGTCAGAGTTTTAATTGGTCCAGGCTGGCTTCGATCTCCCGCAATCGTTTTTCGACCCGCTGCCGCTCTTCAGTTCGAAACCGGTGAAAAGGCTCGGCCATGAAATCGTCGCAGATCCCCAGGCAGGCGAGCGCGCACTTGATGCCCTTGATGATGGACGACGAATGTTTGCCGATCCGGTAGAGCGAATCGCTGACGCGCTGGACCTGCTTCTGCAACTCCCGCGCCCAGGCCAGATCGCCGGCGCGATGCGCGGCGCAGAGCTGGACGTAGAGCCTGGGGTACAAATTGGCGCCGCCGCTGACACCGCCGTGGCCGCCCAGTTCCAGCGCATCGAACAGTTTTTCCTCCGGGCCGATGAGCAGCGACCAGTCGGGGCGGTGCTTGAGCAGCCCGGCGGCGCGTTTGAAATAATCCAGATTGCCGGAACTGTCCTTGAGGCCGACAACGCCCGGGATATCCATCGCGTGTCTCACGGTTTCGAGCTCGTAGGAAACCTTGGTCAACGCCGGCATGTTGTAAAGAAACAGCGGCAGCGGCAGTTCGGGCACGAGGTGGTCGAGGTATTCGCGGAGCTCCGGCTGGCCTTCCGGCAAATAATAGGGTGGCGCCGCCACCACCGCGTCGGCGCCGGCATCGGCGGCATGGCGCGCGACGTTGACCGATTCGACAAACGCCGTGTCGGTGATGCCCACGAGGACCGGCACGCGGCGTTGGACCTGGCGGCAGACGCGCTCGACCAGTTCCTGGCGCAGGCGGTAACTCAGGCTTGGCCCCTCACCGGTCGTGCCCAGCAGGAACAGGCCGCTGACCCCGCCGTCCAGAAGCCGCTGGACGAGCCGTTCCAGGCCGGCCACATCCAATGAGTCGCGATCCCGCAGCGGCGTGATCATCGGCGGAATAATTCCCGTCAGCGGACTGTTGATCGTTTTGTTTCCCATGGTAAAACCTAGCGCGTCGTCAGGTCGGGTTCGGGGCGCGGCCGGATCAGCAGGATCAATCCTGCGCTCAGCAAGGCGACCGCCGCCGAGGCCGCAAACGCCACGGAAAATTTGATTCCCTGGTCGCGCATCCAGCCAAGCAGGACGGTGGCGCCGGCGCCCACGCTGATGCTGACAAAATTCATGCAGCCGTAGCCGGTGGCGCGGTGCTCGGGCCGGGCGATCTGGCAGAGAATCGGCATGTTGTTGCAGTCAAAGAATCCCCAGCCGATGCCGAACAAAACCATGAACCCGACGGCGGCGCCGAGGCTCCAGGCCCAACCCAAGCCCAGCAACGCCGGCACCAGCAGGAACACGCCGACGGCGCTGGTGTAAATGCGCCCTCGGGGAGTCACGCGCATCCAGGCGTCCGCCATGGCGCCTCCGAGGAGCACGCCGGCGAACGACGCGAGTTGAATGTAACCGGTGGCGGACAAGCCGGCCGGCCCTTCCCTGAGTTGAAACGTGTCGGCCAGATAAGTCGGCAGCCAGTTCTTCGTCACCCATCCGGCGATGGCCGGCAGGGTGAAATAAATTACCAGTATCCAAAATGCCGGTTGCAGCCACAAGGCGCTCAAGGTTTCGCTCACGGTTACGGAGGGTTTCACCGGACCGCCGCCGGCTTCGGCGGGCGGTTTGGCCGCATCCCGCAAGGCGAGCATTAAAACCACGGCGTATGCGACACCAGCCAGTCCAAACCAGGTAAAGCAGTTGCGCCAGGAACTGGTCTGCGCGATGTAGCCGCCGACACCGCCGAGCGCCAGCCCGGCGTAGATGCCGCTTTGGTGTATCCCCACCGCCCGCGCGCGGGTGCCGCCGGTATGAAAGTCCGCGATGAGCGCCAGCGCCGCCGGAATGTAAAACGCCTCGCTGATGCCCATCAATGCACGGAAACAAAGCAATTGGGAATAGGTGGTCGCCTGCCCGGTGAGCCAGGTCACCGCCGACCACACGCCAAGGCTGCCAATGACCGTCCAGCGGCGGTTGAACTTGTCCGCCACGAACCCGCCGACCGGACTCAGGAACGCATACACCCCCATGAACACCGCCATGAGGGTGCCGAAGTCCTGGTCGTTGGCGATGCTGGGGATGTCGGCCCGGATGGAGGCGCGGATGGTGGAAACCATCTGGCGGTCGAGGTAATTGAGCATCGCGACCGGCCAGAGCAACGCCACCACGGCCCACGCGTAAGCCGGAACTTTGGAGATCGCGCCGTTCACTTCAACGAGTTGACGTTGCTGCGGGGGTCACTCCAGTCAATTTTCTTTGTCGGGTCCAGGCCGTCCAGATATTTGTCCATGACCGTGTAGCCGTCGCCCTGCAAATCCTTTTGCGCCAGTGCCGGGTCGTTCACATCGAGGTTGAATTTCTTTTTCCAGGAAAGGGGAATGCCGTCGGGACCCAGATCCTTGACGGGTTCGCCTTTGTATTCGGGATAGCCGCCGACCTGGGAGATGTCGGTGATGATGCCGTTGCCGGCCACGCCCACGTTGTTTTTAGCGAGACCTTTCATGGGCGGAGGTGTGAACTCCTTGCCTTGGCTCCATACCTTTCCGGTTTTGACGGCCGCGATGACACGCTCATCGACCGGATCGCGGTGCGGCAACGTCGCCCCGGCATTCTGCAATACGGAAGTGAACGCGGCCGGCGCGCTTTCCATCGTGACGGGCGGCATGGGAAATGGTTTATCCACCCTCACTTTGGCGATGATCTTTTGAATTTCGTCATCGTTGTCCATGGCGCCGTTGGCGATCGCCCCAGTGGCATCCGCGTCGGGTGCCTTGCTGAATTGCACGCCGCCATCCCAGTTATCGGCGGTCACTTTCGGGTAACCCTCGACAAAATTGCCGGCAACATAGGCTTTGCCCCAGCGGCTGACCGGGTCCGCCTTGCTCCAGGTTTGCGCAGGCTGGAGGATGCGGTAGCGCACCGCGCTGTCCGGCGTGACCGGGCCGGGCTTGTAGTAATTGTTGATGATGTTGTAGAGGCTTTCCTTGCCGCCGCCATCCACGGACCGGTGCCGCCAGTTAAACAACACGTTGTTGACGAAGTTAAAATCGTAGGTCATCGCGATGCTGGGATTCCGCCCGGTATTACAGGCCAGCAGGTTGTGGTGGAACATGCTGTTGCGCCCGCCCCAGTCTCCGCCGAAGGCATGATTGTACGTATTCAGCGCCTCGCTGCTGATGGTCCATTGGATGGTAACATTGACCGCCGGGAGTTTGAGCGCCGGCCCGCCGTTGGTGGGTTGATACATATGGCGGTAGGTGTCAATGTTTTGGTCCTCGCCCCAGCTCGCGGAGACGTGGTCGAGGATGATGTTGCCGATGGGGTTGCCATAATGCGTGCCGTGGCGGTTGAAAATGTCCAGGTTGCCGCGCCGCAAACGCAGATAACGAATGACCACGTCATGAGCGTTGTCCACGAGGCCGTTGTTGGCGATGCAAATTCCGTCGCCCGGTGCCGTATGGCCGTCAATCGTGAGATACGGCGCTTCGATATAGATGGGTTTTTCGAGGCGAATGACACCGGCGACGTTGAAAACGACGATCCGCGGTCCGGCGGCTTCACAGGCCTCGCGCAGCGTGCCGGGACCGCCGTCGGCGAGGTTGGTCACGACATAGACCTTCCCGCCGCGACCGCCGAAGGAATACATGCCGCCGCCTTCGGCGCCCGGGAAAGCGGGCACCTTGGCCTGCGGCAAATCCTCCGGCTTGGCGGCCCAGGGAATGAACGGCTTGCCCTTTTTGGCCCACTCGGCGATGACCGGCGCGCAGTTGGAAATGACCTGCTGCTCGTATTGATCCCATGCCGCGTTGCGCTGCTTGATGGCGTCATCAGGCACCGGCCAGCTCTCGCGGGCGGACAGGGGAAGGGGTTGGAACCAGACGGAGAGCAACAGCACGATTGCTCCGCCAGTGAAGCGAGCCGATCCAAAACATGTTTTAATCGTCATATGCGTGTATCAGACGGTTCGCGGCGCGTCGTGGTTAGGCGTCAATCCGCCCTTGGTTGTCCCATCCTTAAAAACCGAGCCGGGGCCAATCCCGCACGGCGGGACCAACCCCGGCACAGCAGCCAAACCGAAGCCAAGAACCTGAACCTGCTTACGGTGTTGTCAACCGGAAGAAGACATTGGTCTTGGCCGGATCCACCACCATAATCATCTGGTTGGTGACGCCGGAGCCGACGACCTGGAACCACATATCCGTCCGGCTAAGGCTCACGCCATTGCTGAACAGCAGCCACGTGCTGTAATCCGCCGGCCAGGTCAGCGTCAGCTTACTGTCAACACTGGAGAAGGCGTTGGTGATGACCGGTGCCGGCGCCGTGACGACACCGCCGCTGGTCAAAGTTATGTAACCGCCGGACGGTTGATTGAGCTGGCTGGTATCCCAGGTATACGTCTTGACACCCGCCGGGTCCTTCTGGGGCAGGACCACCGTGGTGAATGAGCCGGAGATCGGCTTGTTGAACAAGTAGAACCGGCTGCCGTTATAGATATCCGGCCCGATGTTGGTCACCACCAGCGTGCTGCCGCTGTTGACGGTGATGGTTCCGGTCGCCGCGAGCACGTCATTGGACAACGGCCGGCTGGCCGAATTGAGCTCCATGAAGACCGTGCCGTTCACGGTGACGTTGTTGCTGACGGTGAACGCACCGATGGACGCCCCGGGCGACAAGGTGCCATTGGGAGCAACGGTTAATGCGCTGGCCAGGCTGCCGGTGCCGCCCAAGGTGCCGTTGCTGACCGTGGTCCCGCCGGAGAAGGTATTGACGCCGTTCAGCAGCAGTTTGCCCGTGCCGACTTTCACGACCGTCACCGGTGACGGGCTGCCCCCGGCCGAAGTGTAATCCGGTCCGTCAACAATCTTGCCGGAGAATACCGTGTCGACCCCCTTGGCCCCGATGCTGTAGGTGGTGGCCGCATTGGTGAGGACGTTGTTGGTGAGCCGGCCGGATAGCACCGTGTTGGCGCCGCCCGCCAGGCCACCCAGGTCGTAAGTGAGACCTCCCCCATTAAAGTTGCTCACCGTAGCCGAGCCGCTCCCCAAGTCAAACGTGGCCGAGGCGCTGCCCAGGCACGGACTCTTGTTGGTGGAGTTGTTTAACAGGTAATTGCCGGAACTGCTGCCGAACGACAGCGTGCCGCTATAGTTGGTCAACCCCCCGTTGAAACTAAGCACAAGCGGTGCCGCGTTGCTGAAGGTCACCGTTCCGCTGCCGCTCACACTGTTAAGGGCGACCGACGGCGTCGTGCCAAGCTCCATCATCGTCACGCCGGTACCAGCGGTGATGGGGTTGGTGACCGTGAAGGCGGATTGATTGGTCAACTGGAGGACGGTGTTGTCGGCCAGGATCAACTGGCCGGCGCCGGCCGCCGCCCCGCCCAATTGGAGCAGACCTGCATTGACGGTCAGGTTGCCGGTGAAGATGTTGCCGGACGACGAAAGCACCATTGTGCCCGGCCCGGTCTTGGTCAACGCCCCGGCACCGACAATGGCGGAGTTCAGGGTGAAGATCGTCGCGGTGTTCGAGACTTCAACCGTCGCGCCATTCTGATTGATGGTCATGGGGAAGCCCAGCGACTGGTTGGTGGTGCCGAAGTTCCGCAAGGTGGCGTTGTTGTCCATGATAACCTGGGCGTAAGCTGACCGGCCGCCGGACTGGCCGCCGCCGCTGGTGTTCGCTGTGCCGAAGGCGTTCACATTGGTGAAGGCGAACACGCCGCCGTCCACGATGACGCCGCCGCCGTAATTATTGTTATTGGTGGCGCCGCCGGTGGGATTGGCATTCAAGACGGTCAGCTTGCCCGCTCCGGTCTTGTACAAACTGGTCATGCCGCTGATGAAGCCGTTGCCCAGGAAGACGTAATCTTTGGCGCTGTTGCTGACCACAATGCCCGGCATGAAGGCCGGGAAATTGGTAATAAAATTCGTGTAACCAATCACGATGTTCGTGGAAACACCCACGATAATGTTGGTGTAAGTGGCCAGCCAGTTGGTGGTATAATTATAACCGGCGGGAGCCACCTGCGTGGTCAGATTGACCACGGTGGAACCGGAGGCGCTGTCATCGAACACCGCGCCCTGGCTGTCACCGTACAGTTTGCCGGCCTTCCAATTGCCGGCACTGCCGTTGGTGTCCCAACTCCCGCTGCCGGTGCCATTCCAGATCATCGTGCTGTTGGTCACCATCACGTCGCCGTAGTATTCCAGCCGCGTGAGATTCCATTGCAGACCCGGCTTGGGCACGGGCGGCCACATCAGCGGGAAGTTCAGGCTGGCATCGATGAAGTTGAAGTACGTGCCGTCACCGAAGTTGTTACGGAAGATGTGGAAGATCTGGCCGGAATTGAAAGTGCCGCCATTGAGATTGTTCATCACCATGATGTCGCCGATGTTGTTCCATCGGTCGCACCAGATGGTGTCATTGGTGCTGGAGCCGCCGGGGCCGCCGGTGGGGTCGATATCCACGATAAACGTGCCGGCCTGGTTCTGCGGGTTGCCATTATTCAGATCCAAACGCGCGGCGACCTTCATGGCGCCCACGGAATTGCTGGGCTGGCTGCCCGGAGAGAAGAGTGCCGTGGGGAAGCTGCGGATCTGGAGGCGGGCCGGGCTGGTCGCCAGGCCGCCGGAAGTGCCATTGAACAAACCGTTTCCATAGCCCGTGCCGTCCACATTCAACACTCCGCCATCGGCGCAATTGATCGTGCCGTCATTTACGAAGACGGTTCCCGGGAAGAATTCCGGCGTGGTGGCCGTGCCCAGGTTGATGGTGCCATCCACGGTATTGGAGAACAACACGCTGCCGACGATCAGGGAGTTGGTGCCCTGGATGGTGGTGGACGACGAGGAGTTGAGGTTCAGTGTGCCGGCATTCACGAATGAGCCGCCCTTGACCTGGACCGAGCCATTGTTCAGGACGCTGCCCACTTCCATGATCACGGCGCCGGTAGACGTTAAACTGCCGTTGATGGTGCCGAAGCAGTCCAAAACGCTGTTGGAACTCAAGGTCGTGGCGCCGATGCTGAGTCCACCACCCGAAAGGTTGGTGACAGAGCCGCCGGAGATGGTCAACGGGCCTTGCTCCACGATCCCCAACGTCAGGGCGTTGGTGCCGGTCTTGAGCATGCTGAACGTCCCCGCCAGCGTGCCGCCGGTGAACTTATAGGCCTTGGTCATGTTGCTGACCGTTACGCCGGTGACAGTCTGGTTCGGAACGATGGAGTTCACCACGTTGATGTCAGTCACCGCAGCCGTATCGTCGAAGATGGCGACGTCGCCGAGGGTGAAGTTGGTTTCCGTGCCGCCGCCGACCGGCACCCAGTTCTTGGTGGTGTAATCCCAATCGCCGCTGTGGTTGCCCGTCCAAACCAGGGTCTTGGGCGCGTTGGTGGTGATGTAGAGTTGAATCGTCTGGCTGGGAACGTCGTTCAAAATGTATCCTTGAACTCCGGACACACCCGACAGCGACATATCCGCCGCCAGGTAAGGCGAAGCCGATGTTAAGTAGGATATGATCGTGAGATTGGTCGGATAAACGGTCACGCCCGAAAGCGGAGCGGGCTTGATGACGGTGGGGCTGCTGCCCGGATTGTTCAGGATTCTCACAAAAATGTTGGTCTGACCTGCAATCACCGGCATTTGCAGCGTGGCCGCATTCATCGTGAGGTTATCCAGCGGCAGACCGCGCGGGTCAAACGCCCCCAATCCCGCGGGCGCCCCGATGCCATTGCTGATGACCAGCGTACCCTGGTTGACCGTGATCGTATTCTGCCGGCCATTAGAGTCATAGAAATTCAAGTTGCCGTCGCAGACGATGTTGCTGGCCACCAGGGTGCTGTTGGGATAGACGGTAATCTGGCCATAGGTATTGTATTGCTGGGCCTGGTCGACTGGGTTGGTGTCCGCCGTATAACCCAGCGTCAGCGTCTTGTTGACCCGGAACGTGCCGCCGTTGGTGACGAACAGGCGGCCCTGGCAATAATTCAAGTAGGCTTGATAGCTCGAATTGATGGCGTGCCAATTTATTTTGTTGGTGTGTTCCTGGTAACCGAGGACCACAGTGTTGGCATCCACTTTGCCGGCGCCGATGTACAAATCACCCTGCACGTTGGGAGTCTGGTTCGACGCAATCAGGGTACGGTCGCGGCTCACATAGAGCCGATCCACCAGCATGTCGATGTAACCGCTGTTGGCCGAAAAATCGATGGTGGCCTTGACGTTGCTGGTGGCCTGGTTGGTGCCGCCGTCGTCGGAAATGGTAAAGACCGACATGCGGCTGGTGCCGTTGGTGCCGCGGAAAAACGCGCCGGGAGTGGGCGTGCGCGACAAATTGTTGAATCGGAACAAACCGCTGTTGCCCGTGGCGTGATTGGCACGGATGAAGCACACGCTGTCCATCAGGAACTGGTTGGTGGCGCCCATGAGGAAGAGCGTCGGAGTGCTGCTGCCCACGCCCTGCTGCTCGCTATCCTGGAAGGACAGGGCATAGCTGCGGGTAAACTCGTTGTTGTAATTGTCGGGATCGGCATAGCCGGCAAAAAGGTAATTCGTCCGCGCCATGACGAAGTTGCAAACAAAGCGGCCCGGGCGGTCGTTCACCGCGTTGGTGTCGCCCGCCAGCCCGTTGAAGGCCTGGTTCAAGCCCCGGTAATTGGGATAGAGCTGGTACTCCCCGATTCCCATCTGGTTGACACCCACCACAAGGCGGTCCAGGTTCGACATGACCAGCGTGGGCTGCTGGGCGTTGCCAACCAGCACGGCAAAATTCGCAGCCAAATTGGTCACCACCAACTGTGCGTTGGTGCCCACAATCGTCACCCCCATCGTCCGGTCCTGACCGATGCCATATTCACCGACATAGTCCCGCAACAGGCTGAAGCCGCCGGTGTTGGTAACGGCAAGCGTGACGTTCGGGGCCAGTTTAAGGGTGTAATAGAGGGCGTTGGTTGTCGCCGTGTTGGTATAGACCCCTTGCGAAAACCGGATGGAACCCACCGTCACACTGCTGTAAATGCCAATGTTGGTGAAAACGTTGCCTCCACTAGCGAGGGTGGTCGTGTTGGTCTGGGCACCGGTATCGCCAAACACCACGTCGTCACCCGACGCGGGGATGCCGCCCAACCAGTTGGTCACCGTGGCGCTGCCGTGCGCCCAGTCATTGCTGACGCCGAAGCTGGCTTCCGCCGGGCCGGCCCCATTCCAGATATGGGCCACCTGCAACACGAGCGGAATGCTGTTGGTCGGCAGGCCCGTGGCTCCGTTGCCGCCGGCGTTGAGGTAGAACGTGTAGGTGCCCTGGGCCACGTTGGTGCAGAACAGGTTCAACACCACATTGGTGTGGTAATTGTTGGTCTCGTACCCGAGGTGAGCAAGATTGGTGGAGGCGTTGCCAATCGGCGATATGACCAGCCCGTTGGTCGTCAGAATAGCATTATCGGGGGTCGGGTCGGTGATGGTGTAGATCGCGCCGGCGGGCAGACCCGACACGGTGAGGTTCACCGGTTCCAGGTGGTAGGAGCCGTCCATGTCCAGCGTCATCCCGTTGGTGCTGACGCCGATGCCGTTCGTGTTGGCCCAGTTGACAATGGGGTAAACCACCACGCCGGAGAAATTCACCGGAATCGTGGCCCGCACGGTGGGAAACGTGAACGAAAGCTGCTGCGCTCGAGCAGCCGAAATCCCCATCCCCAAGAACAGCAGGGCCATCAGCCCAAGACTGGCGGTCATGCTGACACATCCCTGAACGGTCGCTGCCACCTGACTGGCAAAACGAC
>DATJOW010000201.1:0-55483 GCA_035506715.1 Candidatus Acidiferrum sp.
AGCACAATGCTGCTCGTACAAATTCCCACCGCTGTTCCTCTGGTCCACTCGTTTTCCATGGCATATGCCACGAAAGTGTTACCTATCCCCTGAGGAAAATCTGTTACCCATCCGCTGAGCACATGCCGTACCCGCGAGCCGAAATTCCATATTCCGCCTTCCGCCCTCCGCCTTCCGCCCTCCGCCTTCCGCCTTCTGTCTTCTGGCCTCACTCCTCCGGCCGGGCGACGCGGCCCAGGAACAGGATGGAACCCGTCGTCGAATCCCGGATCGCGAAAATAAACGGATGATCGGCGCGGAATTGCTTGATGTATTCCACCGGCATCTTAGCTGAAGCTGTTATCATTGTAGCAGTCGCAGCGGCGGCCTCGGTTCCTTTCTCATACACGTCCACGTACGCCTTGTGCAGCACGGCGCTGAGGTACAGCCAGTGGACCTGGCCATCCATGCCCGAAAAGTCGGCTTTCCCGGAATCAAACGCGTCCGCCATACCCATCGCCCGGAGCGTGTCAGCCAGCCCGAACTCACTGGTGATTTTGAATTTCGGCAGCGCCACCTCGACCTCCTCCACTCCCATCTTTGATGTCCACGCGGACAGGTTCGCGGCAGTCAGGCTCTTTTCCAATTGTCCGATGCCATCCCGGTTCCGCGGCAACAGGATGAGCATTTCCAGCTTGTCCCCTTTATACCGCAGGGAGAGCAACTGCAACTGGTCATTCTCGCCATAGCGGAAGGTGTCCTTCACGTGCATGAACGGGACGCGGATGTGTGCGTCCGGCTTGGGGTAGAACGCGTCGGAGTGCGTCGCATGTTTGGGAAACGGCGTCGCCCACGTGCCTTTGAAATAAATGGCATTCACCAGCACCATGCGCGTCAAACTGTCGAGCACGCCCGGCCCGATGATGTCGGTGATTTTGTGCCGCGTCTGGCCGTCCACCCACCGGTTGATCGTCACCCGCGCCGATTCGGCATCGTGTGCAAAATCCAGTGGGGAGACCGACGCGCCGTAATCCTGCTTGAGCAGGCTCAGGAAATCCTCCCGGAACGGGTACTGCTTTTGCGGCCAGATGGAATTGGCGATATTGAGTGCGTTATCACCTTTGGCCGCCTTCACGGCCTTGTCCAGCCGGCCAAAGAGTGGGGACAAATCGGCCTGGCTTGGCTCGAAATGCAGCACCCGCTCCATCTGCCGGGCGGTGTCGCCGCGCGCCCCGGCGCAGGTCATCGCCAGCGCCGACGAGATGCTGTAAGGCGAAAACGCCAGGTTCCCCTCCTGGGCCTGCAACTTCCCATAAAGCTGGAGGGCGAAGGCGGTGTTGCCATCCACCAACGTTTTGACATCTGCTCCGGCCGCAGTCTGGATTTGCAAAACCACGGTGCCGATGAGCGCGACACAAGTTCGAGCGAAGTTGAGCGGCATGTTCATAGGACATTGGACAGGAATACATGGATGATGCTCACGCAAACATCCAACAATTCAAACCTGTACCAAATCAGACCGTTTGGGCAACAACGATGGTGGCCGGACTTAACCACAAAGACCCGAAGACACCAAGCTGGTTGTTGTTTATTGGTAGGAGACGAGGTGACGAGTCTCAAATTCCTCCAGAAACAGCCATGAATATGGAGACTTCACCTTTCTGCGCGGCAAACGGGTTAAGTCAGGCGGTGATGCCTAAATCGAGCTGATGCTGGTGAGGTGGCGCGAAAACGCCGACAATCACCCACGGATTCGGCGCAAAACCATGGAATTGCTGGGTCGTGCCCAGAAAGAAATGCAGGTCACGCTTTCCGAATTCCTCCAGATATTTTGCCCTGACCTTTTCCAGCGCAACCGACTCCTCCTGATGGCGACGGGAACAGTTCCAGTAAAGCTGGCCGCACTCCCAATCCAAAACCTGCATTGTGCTCTTCTTCCCGGCGGCGTCCTCGATTTGATATGAAAAAGCGTAGGGCAATTTGGGAATGAGTTTGAACGTCTGCCGCCACGCGTCTTCCTCGAACATTTGCGTCTGCTTTGTCTGTTCGCGCATTTCTGCCACCTTGCTCTCATTCCATTCGCGCTCATCATCTTCCCAAATGAACCCCCGAATTTTTGTGGGCTTGAACACCGCCAGCGACAACCTGTTTTCCTTGGCGCCGGTCATCAGCGGTTCGAGTCGATCGTAAACTTTCGCCTTTTTTAGCAGCAATTCCCGCCGCTCGCGCCAATTGTCCCCTGTTCCCATGTGACCGGAGGGCAACATTTTTGCAGGGTCAGCCGGATGACGTGTTTCCGGACGCGGATCGGAACTGCCACGAATGAAATTGGTCTCAACCCAATCGAATTTTTTGTACTGTTCTTCCTCTTCAAGCCGGCGGAACGGCACGGGATAAATCCGCATCCAGCTTCCGTCCGCGCGAACTCCAGCCGTGCAAACCGTTTCCCCGTATTTCCGCGACAGTGTCGGATAGGTTTTGACCGTGATTAGCACGCGCTCCCTAGCCATAGCCTCGTTCTCTACAAATGCACTACCGGCACCTTTCCTGGACCGTGTATCAAAGCTTCCGCCACGCAGTGCCGATGGCACTGTTGTGGCAATAGTTCATAGCACATCAGCGCTACTCGGTTGCCTGCTTTTATCCATCGACGAATCTTTGCCAATGCATCCTTTTGTTGCGGCAGCCTCTTGCACTCGTAATCGGCAAACAACGTATCGTAATCTGCCTGCGTCTTTAAATCACGGCGTTCCTCGGAATCAATACCCAGCTCGGGCAAATGTTTGTAGCGGATCCCCACGCCTTCGCACGCTTTGCCCAACGTATTTTTTGAAAAGCCGTATTTTCGACTAATCGGATTCCGGCGAACATCGCAAAGCAATGTCACCCCAGCGTGCAACAATTGATTTAAAAAGAACTCCAGGCTCTTTCCTTCATAACCAATTGTGACCAATCCTGGCTTGGCTTTTGCCAGGCGTGCTCTGGCAACTTGCCTGCGTGATTCCGTATCCGTCAAAACGGTTTCAACGATCTCGCTTCGGATGGCGTAATACGGATACTTGCGGTATTGCTCCGCAATCAGCGCGTTACCTCGCAGTTTGGCAAATCGGCGGCAAAACCCTGCTACCAGTAACGGCATCACTGCCTCTTTCCGCGCCATCCTGCGACCGGCTTCAGTCAAATCCCACTGTTGATCGCTTTGCACCAACAAGCCTGCCTCCATCAACCGCCGTTTGTCTGCGTATGACGTGAAGGAAAAGCCGCCAAATTTGTACGGCACAAATTCATATGTGGGTGTCTTCTCACATTCCTTCGTGTAAAAGAACAACAGCTTCTGGAAATCCATGTTGCTGACCTGATCACGCAGGGCATCCAGCAAAGTCAATAGCAAGCGTTGGCGATCAAGTAGCATGTAAGTTCAATTTACGCCATGCGGGCAACGAGACAAAGCACAATCCAGCGCACTTCGACCACTATCTTGACGCAAGACCAACGTATTTCACCCAGCAGCAAAGTTGACGGTGTTGCTTGGTCGGGACAGAATTCAGGAGCCAGAAGCCAGAATTCAGAATAAATCTGCGTCGATCTGCGAAATCCGCGGTTAAAATTCGGTTGAGAGCCGAGGGTTGAGGGTTTGATTGAATCGAGCCACAGGCTCGACGCTACAGAACTTTTTGCTCTTTGCGTTCTTTGTGGTTCAATCCTGTTTGAATATTCAGCCCTTTGGCGTTTGGCGTTGTTACCGCCCGGTGAAGAGGGTCATTTGAAGTACGGCTTCAGATCAATGCGGGTAAAGCCGTGGGCGGGCGCGTCGGCGCCGGCAGCCAGCACAAGCGCCCGGTTGGCCGGATCGAAGATCATGGATTGGTAGGTGGCATCCCCCTGCGCCGCGCCGGTCAGCAGGTCTTCCACCGTGGATTCGCTGATCCGGCCGAACTGGCGGCGCGCGGCGTCATGTAAATAATCATAGCGAACACAGCGGCCCGGCGAATCAAGATCGTTCTGCCGCTGGTGGTTGGTGCCAACCAGCGCAGCGTTGTCGGGGGCGCGCCGGACGGTCACCCCCGACGGCGTCAACTCGGCGACGGCGCGGTCCCCGGAAGCGTCCACCAGCATGAGATTCCAGGCCATCTGGCGGGGCGTTTTTCGGAGGAAGGCGACGGCTTCCTCAACGGTGCGGCAATTCTCCAGCACGGTGCGGAAGAGGAGCATGCTGGGCATCGCATGCGCCAGCCGCAGAGGGTGCGGAACCTCCATCGTCGCCAGGCACAGGCCGTGTTCGTTCATGCCGGAGATGACGCCGATCAATCCTGGAGCCGCCGCGATGGACACAAACGCATAGCGGTCACGGGGATGATACACCAACAGGTACGTGTGCTGGTCGAGAATGCCGAACGTGGCGTAGTCCATGTTGCGGCCGAAGCGGGCGATGCCATCCGGCGCTGCAGCCGCCGGGAGAGCCACCGTGGAGCAGGCGTCGACAGCATACGTCTCGGGGAAACATTGGGCCAACATCGCCTTGGCCGGGTCCACCCCGACGCCGGCGGTCAGGGCCTGGAGCTCCTCCCGGTGTTCGGGACGCAGGTAACCCTCGAACCCGGCGGCAAATTTGACGGCGCGCCGGTAATCCTTGCGTCCCTGCTTGCTCGACAAATCGAACGCGTGGCTGAAGTAGCCGTTCATCACGGAGCGGATGGCCCCGCCAATCTGCTCCGCCTGGGACCTGCCCAGCGCCGCGGGATCGCCGCGCAGTTCGACGATGGAAACCGCGTTGGAAGCCGCAACTGCCGGGACCGGCGAGTTGAGATCGATCGAGTAAGCAATGCCAAGGGGCATCTGCGCGCGGGCTTGTCCGCGCAACCGCTGGTTGAGCACGCCAACCGCATCCGCCGCGGAGAGGTAGGCATTGGTCCGCACTTCGTCGGCGGTTTGGTCCATAATTTGACTGACGGCGCGCAGGTTCAACCGGAGGCGGTCCAAGGGCAGGGTTTGCAATCCTTCTTTCTTTCGGTCACGTAGGATTTCTTCCCAGGGAGGAAAATTCTCCTTCCACGTATTCTCATCGCGGACCAGATCAATCGAGCCGCGATCCGGCGCGGACCCGGTGGCGCGGTTGCCGTCAATCTTAAATGTGCTTTTGGGGGAGACCCGGGTTCCGGGCTGGAAACAATGGAATCCCTGCGCGGCCAGCTGGCCCGGGCCGTACGCCTGATCAAACGCCTTCCGCAACGCCGCGGAGGAACTCAACATGGCAATCGTGCCGTCGAGCAGGGCCCGATTTGATTCGCTGGCGTCCGGGTGCAGGTAAACGCAGGCGCGGATGGCCGCCGGATCGCCTTCGGCCAGGGCATCGAGAAATTTGTTCCAGGCCTGAATCGGATTCAATTCGCCCGAGGACGGAGGCGCAACGGCCGGATTCGGGCCGGAAGGGCGCGGACCGCGACAGCCGGAACCGGCGAGAACCAGAGCGCCGATGAAAATGACCGCGGCAAGTTTCGCGAATGGCTTCATTACCGGCTGCGAGCATAGGGGAAGAAACCTGCCCGGGACAACCAGATAAACCAAGCTGCGGGCGGAGAAAAGGCGGAAGGCGGAAGTCTTGCAAAAATTTCGCTGTCATCTGCGTCCGGGTAGTTGAACAATACCGCCTAACCAATGAAACCGCAGGAAGCAGCGCTGGCGCGGGCACACGCCATCAGCCTGGCGATGCTCGTGCTGATCGGCCTGGCCGGCCAGCCGGGTTGCCGGCCTCGGCAGGCGGAGAAAAAGGAAACCGCCTTCGCCATCAACACGAATGGACCCGGAACCAACACCGCCGAAGCCGCTCGGCGCTGGTTGTCAACGAACGCAATCCGGCTGGAAACGGTCGAGGCCGGACATGGGTTTGCGGATCTGCAGCCGTTGAAGCCAGTCATTGGCCCGGCCCGCATCGTCGCGCTGGGGGAGGCCACTCACGGCACCCGCGAGTTCTTTCAACTCAAGCACCGGATGCTCGAATTTCTGGTCACGGAAATGGGGTTCAACATCTTCGCCATGGAAGCCACGTTGCCCGAATCGTTCGACATCAACGATTAAGTATTGACGGGCCGCGGCGACCCGGAGAAAGCGCTGGCCGGAATTTATTTCTGGACGTGGGACACGGAGGAGGTGCGCGCGCTGATCGAGTGGATGCGGAACTATAACGCCGACCCCAGCCACATCAGGAAAGTGAAATTCTGTGGTTTCGACATGCAGTCTGCACCCCGTGCGGCGAAAGTGACGCTGGCTTACCTGCACAAGGTGGATCCATCCCAAGCGGCCCGCGCGGAAAAGACGCTGGCCATACTCGCCAGTCCGTACACCGATGGCACGTTCGACCGACTGCCCCAGGACCAAAAGAACGCCGCCGCCAAAACGATTCAAGCAGTATTGTCGGGCTTCGACCAGCGGAAGGCGGATTACATCCGGCAGAGCAGCGCGGACGAGTGGGCCTTGGCCCGCCAACATGCCCGCGTGCTGAGCCAGAACATCGAGTTGCGCAATTCCAAATACCCCGATCCGGAGATTCGCGATCGCGCGATGGCGGAAAACACCCGGTGGCTGATGGACCGCGAAGGGCCTGACGCCAAAGCCGTGGTCTGGGCGCATAACGATCACGTCGCGACAAGCGAGGGCGCGATGGGATCGTACCTGCGCCGGAATTACGGGTTGGCCATGGTCGTGTTCGGCTTTGCGTTCAACCAGGGCGGGTTCCAGGCCCGGGAGGCCCCCTTTCAAACGAAAGGCGGCTTGCGGCCTTTTGAAGTGGGTCCGGCACCGGCCGGCAGCCTGGACGCGTTGCTGGCGGCTGCGGACCTGCAAATCGCCTTCATTGACCTGCGGACATTGCCGAAAAGCGGGCCGGTGGCGGAATGGTTTGCCGTGCCCCATGATACCCGGGATTTTGGGGGTCAATTCTTTGAGCACAGTTCCGGACTGGCCCAACGATGTGTTCCGCGAATTTACGACGGGTTGTTCTTCGTCAAGCAGACCACCCCGGCAAGGCCTTTGAGCAGCCGCGAGCCTCTGCAAAGGCTTGCGGCGCCGGCGAACACGGATTTCGAGGAAAGTGAGATCGGTCAACCGCCGGTTGACTGGCAATCGTCGCCCAACCTTTCGGGCTATGACTTTCAAGTCATTACCACAGACGACACTCCGTATACGGGCAAGCGCTGTGCCCGGCTCAGCCGGGTACCGGGCAGGCACTATGGTGAAACCGTTGGCAGTTTGTCGCAGCAGCTGGACGCAAAACCCTATCGGGGCAAAAAGATAAAACTGCAGGCCGCGACGCGTGGGGAAGTCATGGGACCGGAAAGCCATGCCTGGCTGAGGCTGGTTATCACGAGACGAACCGCCCTTATCGTGGACACGAGCAAGAAAGACTTCGACACGTTGGAACAATATCCGGTCATCACCCCAGAATGGGACCGGCGCGAAATCATTGCGGACGTGCCATCGGATGCCGCTTCGATCTTGTACGGAATTTATCTTTTGGGTGACGGGAAGGTGTGGCTGGATTCAGTCTCACTGGAGATAATGGAGAAATGACTGGCCAACAACAACGTCAAGGCTGTCACAATTTGTGATATCCCATTGTAAACGGGTAAACGTAAACACCGCCGTCCAAATCAGGTTTTAAAAAGTGAGTGAAAAGGGTCTCCGTCTCTCGCGGGATGAGGGTGAAAAGTGAAACCACAACCCATGTTCAACGGAGACCACAATGCTGCGCACCGGCAGTCTGTTTAGCCAAATTCTTAACCTCTTTCAACGCTCGACTTTCGCGCATCACGTTCATGAACTTAAAACCAAATATCATGCCCGCGGTTTTTCCAGCTGGGATCAGCTCGTCGCGATGTTGTTCTGTCAACCGGAGCAGGCCCGCTCGCTATGGGAGATTGCCGACGGGCCCAAATCCTGCGAAGGCAAACTCAAGCATTGGGAATTGGGGCAGGAACCCAAGCGATCCACGCTTTCCTCTGCCAACGCCCACCGGTCCTGGCAGCTGTTCCAGCGGCTGCTTTATGATTTGCTGGCCCAATGCCAGGCTCTCAGTCCCCGAAAGAAATTCCGCTTCAATAACCGGCCGTTAACCTTGGACCGCACTACGGTGGAGTTTGCGCCAAAATGTTCGATTGGGCCCGCTGGCGGCAAACCCACGGCGCGGTGAACTGCATCTATTGCTGGACCACGAAGGATATCTGCCGGTTTTCGGGCATGTCACTGACGGCAAAGCTGGCGATATCAAAGTGGCCCTAAGGCCTGATTTTCCAAGGGGATGCATCGGGGTGCTGGATCGGGGTTACCCCGATAACTTTCTCTTCCCTCGCTGGACCCGAGAAGGGATGTACTTCGTTTGCCGGCTCAAGGCCAACGCCGATGTGATCACGGTTCAGTCCCGCCCCATCCCCCAGCGTGGCGGAATCCGGCGTGATGAAATCAACCGGGGCAAACTGTTCGAGGGGGCCGTCCGGATTTGGAGGAATTGCGCTCGGTGACGGTCTGGTTGGAGGACAAGCAGAAAGAACTGGAACTGCTGACCGACCATTTCGGACTGGCCGCCGCCCTCGCCGCCACCTACATGGAACGCTGGCAAATCGAACTGTTCTTCAAGCAGCTCAAGCAGCACCTCAAAATCAAAACCTTCGTCGGCACCAGCGCCAATGCCGCATGCATCCAGATTTGAACAGCATTGATCGCGGTATTGGTGCTGCGTTATCTGCAATTCCGCTCCCGGTTCCGCTGGGCCCTCTCCAACCTGGTGGCACTCAGGCGCTGGCGTCTGTTCACCTATCGGAATCTCTGGGAATGGGTGGATCGGCCTTTTGACACCCCGCCACAGGGCCCTGACCAACTGGAGCTGAAGCGGGACAGCATCGGCACTTTCCCATGACCAACCTGTTCCACAAAAGAAAAAGCCCTCTCAGCGGTTGCTGATAAAATGCCGCCTCGCCGCCCGCCATTCCGGCCAATTGGGACAGCCGTAGACCCCTTTACGGTGAGCTGATGCGATAAAACCGTGCTGGATAATTCGTCCACTGGGGGTCGCTGAAGTAGAGGGATCCGTTGGTGAGAGTCGCAGATTGGACCGTAACCCATACGCCAGCTGCCAAATTGGCGCTGGCTTGCACAACCATTGGAATATCGGCCGTGCCGGTGATGGTGAAGCCGAATCTATTGGTTCGCACCCCAAAGGTGGCATCGCCGGTCTGGATGAACGGATTCCACAACACTGCCGGAAGACCGGTAACGCCTGAGAAGTCATCCCAACCGGTAGTCCCCGAAAGATAATAAATTGTCGCGGGGTCAGATGGAGGCCAAATGCCGTCATCATTATAAAACGCCGACGAATCCGCCGCCGGAGCGTTGCCGCTGAAAAAAACACTGGTCAGGCTGTCGCAGTCATAGAACGCATACTCTCCCAGACTGGTGACGCTGGCGGGAAGCGTCACGCTGGTCAGGCCGGAGAAAGCAAAGGCGTAGTCTGCGATACTTGTGACCGGCAAACCGCCGATAGTGCCGGGAATAGATATCTTAAGGCCGCACCCGGAGTAATTGTTGATGGTGATGGCATCGTTGTTTGTCGTGTAACTCAACTGGCTTAGTATGGGTATCGTTATGGGCAAGGCTGGGCGACCGGCAAAAGAGAAACCCCAGCCCGAGGCGCAGGGAGAATAATATATTGTCACGCTGGCATCATTATAAAACAGAGTCGAGTCATCGAACGGGGCGTTGCCAGAAAAATAGGCGGTGATCAGGTTGGAACAGCTCGCGAAGGCATAGCCGCCGACGCTGGCGATGGCGGCATTGATCGTGACGTTGGTCAGGCTGACACATCCATAGAACGCAGAGTTGCCGATGCTGGTGACACTGCTGGGGATGATAACATCGGCCAGGCCGTAGCAATATCCAAACGCCTGGGAGCCGATGGTATGGACGCTGGCGGGGAGTGTGACTCTGGTCAGTTTGTCACAGCCGTAGAACGCTCCTGAGCTGATGCCGGCGACATGGTTGCCAATCGTGACGTTCGTCAAATTGACACAATCATCGAAGGCATAGTCGCCCAGGTTGGTGACGCTATCGGGCAGGACAATGCTCGTCAGGTTGGTGCAAAAATAGAAACCGCTTAACGACGTGACGCCGCTGCCAATGGCAACATTGGTCAGGCCCGTACAACCGCCGAAAGCGTTTACGCCGATGGTAAGGACGTTGCTGGGAATCGTGACACTGGTCAGCTTGTCACAACCGCTGAACACTCCCTGGCCGATGGTGGTCAGGCCATGGCCAAATGCAGTGCGGTTCAAATTGAGGCATTCCAAGAACGCATTATCGTGGATTGTAACGACGCTGTCGGGAAAGGTGACGCTGGTCAGGCTGAAGCAGTCCTCGAACGCGTTGGTGCCGATGCTGGTGACGTTGGTGCCAAAATTGAGGTTGGTCAGATTTTCACATTCACCGAACGCGACGAAGCCCAAGCTGGTGACGTTGCCGCCAAGCGTGATGTTGGTCAGATTTTTGCATCCAAAGAATGACCAGTCGCCGATTATGCTGACGCTGTCGGGAACCACATAGATTCCCGGACCGCCGTTGGGGTATTCAATGAGCGTGGTTTGATATTTGTCAAACAACACCCCGTTTGAACTGCTATAAAACGAATTCGCTGGATCAACCGAAATCGCTTGAAGACCATTGAAAAGGGAATAAGGAGGGCTCGTATTGTAGTAGGAAGCAAACGCGCCGTGTCCGATATTGGTCACACTGGCCGGAATGGCGATGGTTGAGAGTTTGCTGTTCTGAAACGCCCCGTAGCCGATGGTCTTGACCCCGCTGCCCATCGCGACGTTCGTTAAATTCATGCAGTTATCGAACGCTTGTGCCCCAATGGAGAGGACGGCATCGGAAATGATAACGCTGCTCATGTTGGCGTATTGAAAGGCGCTGTCACCAATGTCGGCAACTGTCAGGCCACTGATCGTGCCGGGTATCGTTACGACACTGGATGACCCGCTGTAGCCCGTAATGGTGGCCGTGCCGTCACCGTTGTTTGTGTAAGAGAACTGCGCCTGCCCGAGCGCGGGCAACAACAGCATCGTCAGGGCGGGGAGTAGGTTCTGAATTTGAATCTTCATGGGGCCTCCTTCTTAAGCGGTAACAAGTTGAGTTTGAGTAAAATAATCCATTAGTCAATCGCGGATATGAGGAATCTTCGTGAACGGTTCCCAAGCTCTGACCCAAAACCGGTTGGCGGGTTGTTTCCGGGGCTCGAATTTTCTGCCGCCGCTTGCGCCTTCGCGGTGCTTCGGAGCGACCAGCCCGGGCTGGGGAAAATCCGGTGGACGCCAATCCGGGGCGCTGCTCCGGGTCAAATCCTGTCGACCTTTCGGGCTTTCCTGGGGACGAGGGACGCGCACGTTGACGGGAGGCAGAAGTCCTGATAGGGTTGAAGTCAGAAAGTCAGAGTTGGCAACCAATGTGAGGCTTCTTATGAAAAGCGGATTTGTGATGAATCACTTGCCGGCTCTGGCTTGCATCCTGTTCTGTGTCCCTTCCATCGCTCCCGCTCAACCCTGGCGTCCGCTGGGCCCTTTCGGCGGCGACGCGCAGGATGTAAATTTCTCTCCCACGAAGACCAACGTGCTGCTGGCCGGGATCGCCCCAGCCGGCAACCCGTATGGAAGTCTGTACCGGTCGAGCGACGGTGGCGCGACGTGGGCACAGGTGACAGGCTTCGGAGCTCAGAGCGCGTATGACATCGAGTTTGCCGCGGACGGCACGGCGTGGGTGGCCGGTTATAATGGCGTGTGGGTGTCCACGGACGATGGGTTGACGTTCACCATGCGCGACTCGGGACTGGGAAACACCTACGCCGTGGCGATCGATCCCTCAAACCCGCAAGTGCTTTGGGCGGGTCTGGCCAGCGGTGCGGTGATGAAGTCGGTCAACGGCGGGACCAATTGGGCGAACGTGTCGCCGGGGACCAGCATGGCGTGCGACGCGATCGCGATCAACCCGACGAATTCGTTGCAGGTCATGGCGGTCTTTGACGGAGGCTTCAGCGGAGGCGCGGTGTATTTCACGCCGGACGGCGGAGCGACGTGGAACAACGTGAGCGCCGGGCTGCCGCCCTACCCGGATCGTGCGGTGCGCTATGACCGCGGCCGATGGTTCGTGGGCGCCGGCCAGATCTTCGCGAGCGAATATTCCGGGCTTTGGCGCAGCACCAACAATGGCCAGACGTGGACGCAACTGGCCAGCGGCTGGCCGACTCCCGTCGCCGGTGGCGTCGCGATCGACCCGAACAATCCCGACGTGATCCTCGCCGCGACGCCCGACGGGCTGCACAAGTCGAGCAACGGGGGACAGACGTGGACGATCTCAGCGGGCGGCAGTTCCGGTTATAGCCTGGCGAGTGTGAGGTTTGCCCCGGGCAGCTCGGGGCGCGTGGCGGCGGGGGCGTCGTCCTACGGAGTGATCCTGAGCGACAACGCGGCGGCCAAGACACGGGTCAGCTCCACGGGGATCGGCGCTCTCAACGCTTACTCGGTCGCCGTCAATCCTGCCAACCCCGTGGAAATGGCCATGGCGTTCCAGAGCTTGAACAACGGAGGGGTGTACGCATCCACCAACGGGGGGGTGACCTGGCAGCTGCAATCCGCGCCCGGGACGCGATACTCCTATGTGAAGTTCGATTCCGGCGGGACGTTGTACGCCCTGTCCACCGGGCCGACGACCATCGCGCAGGAGGGGGTGTACCGGCGAAACGCGAGCGGCACCTGGACGCTGCTGGGGCCCGACCAGGGCCCGAACTACGAGACCGAGCTGGTATCCATTGATTTCGGGAGCACGAACCAAAACCTGTTTATCGCGGGCGGAGATGATTTTGTATCGGGGGCTGGAACGGCATGGCGCTCGACCAACGCCGGCGGCCTGTGGACGAAAACGCTGGTGACGAGCCAGTCGGCGGAGACCGAGCGGGTGTTGATCCTTCCGGACGGCACCGACCAGTTGGTGCTGGCCGGGGTGCAGACATTTTCCGGGCAGCCGGTCAACGGCGTTTATCGTTCGATCGATGGCGGCGCAACCTGGAACCAGGTCACCAACACGGGGCTGCCGAGCACGGTATGGATATACGACCTGACGACGGCGCCCACCAATTCGCACACGGTGTTCGCGGCCGATGGTTCCTTTTCGGGCGGCGGGATTTACCGCTCAACGGATGCCGGCGCGACCTGGAGCACTTACCTCACCGGCTACAATGTGCGCGGCATAGCCATCGATCCGACCAGCGCGGATGATGTGTACTTCTGGGCGGTTTTTAGCGGCCCGGTTTATCACGCGTCGAAGAACGGAACGCAGGTGGTCGCGGCGTCAGACGGATTGAGCGGAGGAGCCCAACAGATCATTGCCGTGTCCAAGCCGGCGCCGCGCCTGTTGGTGGCGGGCAACACTGGGGTGTACGAGTTATCCCTCGCGCCGCCGATTCTTCGCATCAATTGGGCGGGGAATCGGGCAGTCCTGACCTGGACCAATGCCGCATTCGCTTTACAGTCGTCCCCCAGCGCCGTCGGCAACTTCACGACGATACCCGGTGCCAGCAGCCCCTACACCAACATCACTTTCGGCCCCCGGCAGTTCTTTCGCCTGGCGAAGTAGGTAAAAACGGGTTTCAGAAAACGCAATGGGCTCAACGGCTCGTCCGGAGCATTGCCTCACGCCCGCTTGAATTTCAAGCGCCACGAGAGGTCTTCCCCCGCTTCAAAATTCGAGGATCTTCCTGGCATCGACTCCGGCATCCGGCCTTGCGGCAGGACTGGAACCGTGTGGTCGGCGAACACCAGTTGAATCTCCGCGAACCGGCTGCCCGGAGGCCACCGCATGGCTTCAACCGTGCGTCTGACCAGCGCGAGGGCGAGGGGAGGCTCGTTGCAGGTTGATGATTGGGAGTTGAGGGCGGGAAACGGGGCCATATTCAATCCCGCACTGCGCAACCGGACATTGAATTTCAGAAAGGAAGCTTCGAATTCTGTGCCTCGTGCGCTCTTTTTACAGCGGGAAATGGCAAAACGAGATTGACTTCGGAGTGGCGTATAAATTACGATTGGATGATAGGAATCCGCGCGACCACAGCTTCACCTTCTTGCTTCATGAACCGACCCAACCGTCTCCTGGTCCCCGTGGTGCTTGCCGCCTGGTTGGCTGTATCGCTGCCGGTTTCGGCGGATTCGACGGCGCCGCCCCTCGTCCTCATGAATCCGGCTTGCGCGGGCGGCAGCAATGCGACTTTGAACCTGATGGCCTGGCCCGGCGATTATGTCATCCAGACGGCCACCAATTTCCCGGGCGCCTGGCGCACCGAAACCAACATCAGCGTCGGCAGAAGCGGCCAGGCCGCCGTTGCCTTCCCGCTGAGGGGTCGCCCGCGACTTTTTATCCGCGCCGCAGGGCAGAGTCCATCCGATGGCCTGGGTTGTATGGCGCAGTTTCTCACGCTGGGCAGTTCATTTGCGCCTGAGGTGCATTGCGATGCCGGTGCGCCGGCGAAGTTCCTTTGGATCTGGAGCGATGCCACCACGACCACCAATTATCCGGTCGCCTCCAAGAATTTCGGCACGGCCGGAGCGCGGTGGCAGGGTCTGTTGATTCAGCCCTCCAATGTCGTCACCAGCATCAACCTCGGCTTTGACGGTTCCGATGGGGGTGAAACCACGCCGCTGGACAATTATCCTTCGCAAAACGTCGGCGCGGTGCGTTTCGCCCAGCCGATCCCGAGCCTGCAGTATTGGGCCTCCTCGTACAATCCGATCACCAACACGCTGGATTTCTCCGGGTTCACCAATCTGGCGGCCATCGAATGTTACCATTGCGCGCCTTTGCAGCATGTGGTGGTGTCGAACCTGCCGTCGCTGAAGCGGGTGTGCTTCGAGGATTGTGATCTCGCCGAGCTGGACCTTTCCGGGAATCCGAACTTCGAGGATCTCCGCGGCGCGATGAACACCTTTACCAATATCATGGTTGACCGCGGGACCGGTCCCCGCATCTGGCACTGGTGCGTGCGCGACAACCCGCAGCTCAGCCAGCGTTTCCAGGACATCATGACCAACTTCTACTCGCTGCAGGAGTTGTACATCTGGAATGACAACCAAGGCGGCGTCCTCACCACCGGGTCCACAAACCTGACGGACGTGGACATTTACGACAACCACTACACCCTGGCCGATTTCACCGGCCAGAGCCGGATGTGGCGATGCGAGGTTTTCGACAACCAACTGACCAACCTCATCATCACCGGCTGCACCGGCCTTCAGTATCTGGACGCCCACAGCAACCAGTTGACGACCAGCGCGCTGGACAATGTCCTGGCGTTTCTGGACGCCTCGGCCCCGGATGTGGTGAGCGTGGATTTGTCGCAGAATCCGCAGCTCCCCTCGGACGTCGGCTACGGCCACTGCGCCAGCCTGATGGCCAAAGGGGTGGATGTAAGCGTGGACTGGCCGGCGCCCTACAACGTGAGCAACGCCATCACCTTCATCACCATCAGCCGTAATCCGCACATGGAAATCCAGACGGGCGCCGGGCCGGCGACCAACATCCTCTGGCATTGGGGCGACGGCGCGGTGACGTCGGGCGCCCTGGTGGCCAGTCATAATTTCGGGAGCACCGGCACGCGCACGAATTACATCCAGGTCCTGCCGGCCGGCAGCGTCACCTACTTTGGCGCCCAGTCAGGCCGCACCGGTCAGGGTATTCAAAGTGTTTACGGCGCGGCCAAGTTCCCCAACCTCAGCGAGCTCTACCTGGATCAGGAAAGTCTCCAGGACCTGAGCCTGGCCGGCTGCAGCCACCTGCTTCAATTGCGCCTGGCCGGCAACGCCGTCTCGACGGCAGTCTGCGACCAGTGGTTCATTGACCTGAATAACGCCGTCGCCGGTCCCGTCACCGGCGCGGACTTTTATTATCCGGCCAGCCGGCGCACCTCCGCCAGCGACGCCGCCTGGACGAGCCTGGTGAACAAAGGCTACGTCATGCATCCAAACTGATCGCCCAGACGGATCGGTCCTGGCATGCAGGATTGTGGGTCAAAAGCTGAAGGCCAACGCCCCGATTTTGTTTCAGCACTATCCGCCTCACGCCCGCTTGAATTTCAATTGCCACGAGAGGTCTTCCCGGGCTTCAAAATTCACGTGAATGCGCACCAGCCCGTCCGGCAGCAGCCAAACCGAGTATCCGGCGAAATCGTGCGGCAGCTCCGCCGCCTCAAGGTCCAACGCATAGCCGGGTGGAACCCGGACCAGGGCGTTATGGCGGGTCCCTTTGCCGCCGAGCGATGTCCCGGCCAGCGTATTCGAATCAGCCGACCAGGCCACATCGCGCAATTCCACCCCGCCTTGCGTAAAATGGCGGTCGGTGGAAACCACCTGCGGCACGTCGCGGGATTTCCGCAACGCGACGAGCGCCACGGACTCCGCCGGCACCGGCATCCTCAGCTCCTCCCGAACCTTGCCGAGCAGCCGCTGCTGCCAGAACTCAAACGCCAGCCATTCCTGGCCGGAATCGAGGCCCAAGCGGGACAAGGAGACGCTCTTCTCGACCGCCGGGCCGGGCGCGTAGTTGAAAAGCCCCACCACCACCCATTCCTCGAACGGATTCCTCACCGGCAGGACGAAGATTTCCGGTTTTTCCCGCTCGAACAGATCAACGGGTCGCGCCGCTTCGCCAAAGGACGGAAAGACCTTGCGCACAATGTCCAGCCGCGCGCCATCCAGATCGGTCAGGCGATCCCCGCTGATCATGGTTCCGCCCGACAGCGCGATGAGGGAGGCCGCGACCGTTGCCTGCGAGGGAGTCAGCAGCGAAACTCCCAGATGATCGGCGTCGTTGATCCAGGTGCGCTGGTGAAAATAATAGCGTTTGGCAATCGCCGGCGCGTTGCTGTTGTACGCGCCGACATATTGCTCCCACGTCAAGAAGGGCTGGTCCAGTTCAATCCGGGTGCTGTCGATCAACCCGACCGCCGTCTGCGCGGGACCGCAGTCGAGCAGGTGGCGGTTGCGACCCATCGCCTCGCGCATGATCTCGACCCCGCGGCGATAAGCCATCGCCCGGCTCCAGGTCGGGTCCTGGTAGCGTTCCGCGGCCAGGATCGTCCATTCGACGAAATCGAACTTGATGAAGTCGTAGCCCCATTCGCCGGCCACCGTCCGGAACAGGCGGCTGAACCATTCCGCGGCCGCCGGATTGCTGATGTCCAGGCCGTAGAGCTTCGTTGAGCCCCGGTCGCCGCAATGCCGGATCGAGCCGTCCAGGTTGCGGATGAGCCAGTCGGGATGATGGCGGTGAATGTCGGTTCCCTCGGACACGACGTACGGCGCGATCCAGATCCCCGGCCGCAGGCCCAATCCGCGGATCCGGTCGGCCAGCCATTTCATGCCGTGCGGGAAGCGCTCGTTGCCTTCCCAATCGCTGAAGGCCCGCTGGTAACCATCGTCAATCTGGATCCATTCCAATCCGTAGGGCTTGAGCTCGCGCGCCGCAAACTCGGCGTTTCGCACAATCTCGTCTTCGCTCGTGCTGGTGTGGTCGTAAAACCAATTGCACCAGCCGTTGATGATGGGCCCCGGCCGCCGCACGCCGTGGGCATCGCCGATCATTTGCGCATAGTTTTCGAGTGCCACGAAGGGGTCCGGGCCGAGCTGCAACGCAAAACGGCCCGAGCGCGCCGCGGCGCCGGGTTTCACCACGAATTCCTGGTTGAAAAACGCCTCGCCCACCAGGCTGAAGCCCTCGCGGTGCCGATAGGAGGCAACCGCCGCCTCAATCCGACCGATCGCAAAATCGTTTTCGACGAAACCGACGGTCAGTCCCGGATCGGCCGGCCGGCCCGCAAAGCCCATGTTCCAGACGCTCTTCCGGGTCTGATGATGACCCGGCGCGAAGTCGGCCAGATTGCCGGGATCGGCGTAGAGGAATCCGTTGGTGAGCGACTTCGCCAGGTGCGGCCAGGCGCACAGTCCCGATTCCCCGGGAACCGCGCGCACCGGTTCAATCGTGCGCAGCCGCAAGTCGGCGTTCGAGTCATTCCGGCATTGGCACTCCATCAGCAAAGCATTGCGCTCGTCGTAGAGCGAGAGCTCGATCCGGAGGGTGCGCCCGCGCCGCGGGTCGGCGCATTCGGCGACAATCTTCGTGCCGCAGCCAAGCGCGTCCTGAATGCGCTCTGTCCGCGCTGTCCGCACCAGACCCGCATCCGCGGAACTGCACGACCAGGATGGGCCGAGCGCGCGGGTGCGCGCGTTGATGAGCAGCGGCGGGCCGTCCGCCAGCCAGGCCTGAATGAGACCGGACGCCAGATCGAACCGCGCCCGCAGGTAGCGGTTTGATATCGCGGGCGATGCCGGGCCGGGTGGCGAGCCCTCAAGTCGGAGCCCCGCCGCGGCCCACCACCCGCCCGCCAATCCCAGCGCGAGCATTTCCCGGCGGCTCATCAGGGTCATCGGGCAAAAATCCTATACCGGCGGCGGGCGGGCGTCCACCCTGCGCGGAAATGGATGATGTCCTGACTTTGTCGAGTTGCGCCACAGGCTCAACACCACACCCAACCCCATCGGCCGCAGGCGGGGAATGACCCGGTGGAAAACGTAAACAACCCGCTGGTTTACGACATGGCGCTGAAGAATGCCGGGGTTCCCGTGCAGCTGCATCTGTATGCGGAGGGCGGGCACGGGTTTGGCTTGCGGCCATCGAAATTTCCGATTACGAAATGGCCCCCGCTGGTGGAGACCTGGCTGCGAACCATCGGGATCATTCCGAAGTAGGACCCCGGGTTGCTGAGAGTTGATGGTTGAGCGTTGAGAATTTAACGGCTCGCGGGGACGCTCACCCCACCGGGGATTTCAAGCCTGCATCTCTGCAAAATTTCGCCTGGGCGTGTCGAGGGAAATGCGATAACGCATCGAATCGGGAATTCTTTGGGCGCCGGGCGTTTCTGACAGTTCGGTTCCGCGCCGCTCAGCGTTCAGCTCTCAGCCCTGGGAATCGGATTCAAATCCCCGTTTTGCCGCTTCCCCTGGATGAGGCCTTGCGCTACAAGTTGGGCTTGTGAACTTGGCTTCGTGGCGGTACGGGGTCACGCGCTACCAATGGCTGGTGCTCTTCGTGGCGTGGCTGGGTTGGGTGTTCGATTCGATGGACGCCACCATCTACGCGCTGGTCCTGGAACCGGCTTTGCACGACCTCCTGCGCGCACCCGGCAGTGGAACCATCAATCCCGCGGTCATCGGCTGGTATGGCGGAATCATCTTTTCGATTTTCCTCATCGGCTGGGCGGTTGGCGGCGTATTGTTCGGCTTGCTGGCCGACTATCTCGGGCGGACCCGGGCGCTGGTTTTCACCATCCTGATTTACGCCGTGTTCACCGGCCTGGCCGCCCTGTCGCAGACCTGGTGGCAACTGGCGGTGTTCCGTTTCATCACGGCCCTGGGCATCGGCGGCGAATGGGCGGCCGGCGCCACGCTGGTGGCGGAAGCCTGGCCGGAAGACAAGCGCACGCGGGCGGCGGGCCTGCTGCAATCGGCGTGGGCGGCGGGCTTCCTGGCGGCGGCGGTCATCAACCTGCTTCTGCGCCACCACGGCTGGCGGCCGATTTTTGCGGTCGGGGTGCTGCCAGCGGTCGTGGCCCTGTTCGTCCGGCTGTGGGTCCGGGAACCGGAACGCTGGGTCAAGGCCCGAGCCGAAGAACGGCGGGCCGGCGGCCCGCGCCCGTTGAAACTGATGGAACTGTTTTCGCCGGGGCTGCTGCGCCCCACGCTGGTCGGGTCCGGCCTGGCGTTTGTGGCGGTATTTGGTCTCTGGGGGGCGACGAACTGGACGCCCACGCTCGTGCGCAAATTGCCGGAACTGCAGGGGCTGAGCACGGCCGAACTCGCCAGCCGGGTCAGTTACGCCACCATGCTGCTGAATGCCGGGGCGCTGGCGGGTTACCTCAGCTTCAGTCCGCTGGCCGACCGCGTGGGGCGGCGGGCGGTTTTTGCCCTGATGTGCGTGGGCAGCCTGGTCATGCTGCCGGTCACGTTCCTGACTCCGCGGACCTACGGCGAAGTGCTGTTGTTGTTGCCGCTGCTGGGTTTCTTCAACAACGGCATTTTCAGCGGCTTTCCGATTTACCTGCCGGAATTGTATCCCACGCGGATCCGCGCGACGGCCGCCGGATTTTGTTTCAACGTCGGCCGCGTGCTGGCGGCCACGGGCCCCTTTGTGACCGGCTACCTGGTTGTAACGCTGGGAAATTTCGGCCGCGCCGCGAGCGCCATGGCGCTCATTTACGTCGTCGGCCTGCTGATTCTGCTTTTTGCTCCGGAAACTCGGGGCCGGCTGCTCCCGCCGTGAGCGAACGAACCGACGGCGGCGAGGCGGCTCCGCGCGAACCGGTGTGGCGGGCCAGGCGACGGCGTGCTGCCGATGGGTGGTCAGCCACAGTAATGGACGAGAAGGCGCAAGCGACCGGCAGCCGGGGCGATGTCACAATTTGCGATGTTCGCAGCATCGCTTGACGAGGGTGCGCCAGGCTTGCCGGCGCGGCCGCAGAATCCAGGGTCCAAAGTCCTTCCCGTCCTTCCTCGGTGAAAGACTGCCTTGTTTATTCGATTCGACAAATTGCCGCCGCTGTGCCAGATATTATTCCATTACATTGCCAAGGAGCTGTTGTGCTGAATCTCTACGAGGCCGTTCGTTCGAATCCGGGCATCCGCAAGCTCGAGATTGGCGACTTTCTGTTCGCCGAATACACCTGCGGCGTGGGCGAGGAGAAGATCGGGATTTGGGCGCCTTCGGATTATCTGGTCAACGTGATCACCGGCAAGAAGACGTGGTACACCGCTGACGGCGTCTGGGAGGCGAACCGGGGCGAAACCCTGTTTTTCAAAAAAGGCGCGGCCACCATCAATCAGCACTTCGAGGTGGATTTCTGCCTGTTGATGTTTTTCATTCCCGACAATCTGGTCAAAGCCACCGTCCGGGAAATCGCCGGCAGCCTGCCCGCCCTGCCGCCCAGCGCGGGCCCCCTTCCATCGGCGGTGCGGGTGGAAAATGACACGGCGCTGGCCGCTTTTTTCCAGTCCATGCGCACGTACTTTTCCGGCAGCGAAAAGCCGTCCGAACCGCTCTTGCGCATAAAGCTGAAGGAGCTGATCGTGAGCATCGTGACCAGCGGCCAAAACCCGGCGCTGGCCGCCTATTTCCGGACGATCGGCGAACGTGAGGCGCCGTCGGTGCCGGAAATTATGGAAGCGAATTTCCGCTTCAACCTCTCGCTCGAGGAATTCGCAAAGCTGAGTCACCGCAGCCTGTCATCGTTCAAGCGAGACTTTCAAACGGCCTTTCAGGAAGCCCCCGGCAAATGGCTGCTGCGGAAGCGCCTCGACTATTCCGCCGCGCTGCTGCGCACTTCAAGAATGAACGTCACGGAAATCGCGTTTGAAAGCGGGTTCGAGGACGTTTCGCATTTCAGCCGGGTGTTCAAGGAGCGGTTCGGCGCATCGCCGCTGGCATACCGGCAGAAACCGCTGGCGGCCGCCTGACCTGCCCAGTCAAAAGATTGAGCCTTGCAGCAAAGCGCGGCCCGTTCCTTTCGCGTATCGTGTCACCCAGATGGAACCGGATTCCCCGGTCCTGATCGAAAGGAAATAGAAAACCATGTACAATCAAGAAAACCTGAAGCAGTTGAAGAAAATGGACGGCCTGGCGCCGGAAGTGATGAAAGCCTTCTGGGCTTTTGACAAGGCGGCCGTGGCCGAAGGCGCGATTCCGGTCAAATACAAGGAACTCATCGCCGTGGCTGTCGCCCTGACCACGCAGTGCCCGTATTGCATCAACATTCACAGCGCCAATGCGCGCAAGGCCGGCGCCACCGAGATCGAGTTGACCGAGGCGGCTCTGGTCGCCGCCGCGCTGCGGGCAGGAGGAGCGGTCACCCACGCGACCCACGCCCTGGCCAACTGAACGAAAATCCCTTCATCAAAGATCCGACCATGAATAAACCCTCTCTGTTCTTTCGCACGACCGTGTTGTTGTACGGCACGGTGGCCTATGCCGCCTTCCTCGCGAGCTTCAGCTATGCCGCGGGTTTTGTCGGCAATTTCCTCGTCCCGAAATCCATCGACTCGCCTCCGACCGCACCGCTAAGCAGGGCGGTCCTGGTGAACGCGGGATTGCTCGCTCTGTTCGCCGTGCAACATAGCGTGATGGCCCGTCCGTTTTTCAAGCGATGGATCACGCGTTTCATCCCGGCCGCAGCCGAGCGCAGCACTTACACGCTCGCCGCTTCGCTCGCGCTCATGCTGCTCTTCTGGTTCTGGCAGCCGATGGGCGGGACCGTCTGGCGGGTGGACAACCAGATTGGCCGGTCCCTGCTTTACGGCGGATCCGCCTTCGGCTGGGGGCTCGCGCTCGCGACGACTTTTCTCATTAACCATTTCGACCTGTTCGGTCTGCGCCAGGTCTGGCTGTATTTCCGCAACCGAACCTATAGCGCTCTTCGGTTCGGAACTCCCGGGCCTTACCGGCTGATCCGGCACCCGCTCTACGCAGGCTTTCTTTTTGCCTTCTGGTGCACCCCGACCATGAGCGCCGCGCACCTGTTTTTCGCCGTCCTGACCACCGGCTACATCCTGGTGGGCATTCAGCTCGAGGAGCGCGATTTGCAGGAGGCCCATCCCGAATACGCCCATTACAAGCGCCGCACGCCGATGCTCGTACCGCGCGCGGGAGGCAATGAATCAGACCGGCCGGATGCACTTTCCGCCTGAAAATGCAATGGAACCACCAACCCCCGTGGCGCGTGCCGGAGAGCTGCGGCGCGAGCCGGCTCGCGCCCCATCACAACCACCGATATCTATGCTCGAACTGAGACCCACTTGCGAGAACTGCAACCGGCCGTTGCCGGCCGACTCGACGGAGGCGATGATCTGCTCGTTTGAATGCACCTTCTGCCGGCCTTGCGTCGAGGACATTCTGGGAAATGTCTGCCCGAACTGCGGCGGCGGATTTTGTCCCCGGCCAATCCGGCCAAAGAACAACTGGAAAGGCGGCGACTATCTCGGCGCCTACCCGGCCAGCACGACTGTCAAGCATCGGCCGGTGGACTCCGTTCTTCACCGGCAATTTGCCATGGCCATCAGAGCTATTCCGCCGGAGCGGCGGTGACGGTGTGATTCACGGGCCTTCTGTGTTTTGCGAACGACCGGAACGAGGCAGCGTCACATGGTAAACTGCTTTCAGGGAATCGTTCGTATATTTGTTCCCGTGCTCGTCATGCAAATCCCAAAACACATCAATCACTCCATTGGACGTGGTGCCCGAGATGGTTTTGATATGTTCCCCGGCCGGCGACTTCAATTCAATGGTGTAAACCCCATGCGGCTCCGCGATTTTGGCGTATAGCGACGCCCCTTTGTCGGTGAACAGGCTCGTGCCCTCGAAGAACTGGACCACGTTGCTGGAATAGAACGGGAGCACTGGCCCCTTAACTTCCAGCGTATGCCAGTCTCCTCCTTTTCCCGTGCAAAGCAGCTCAACCTGAAGCGCGTGCTGACCGGGCGGGTCATAAGTTGTGTTCCAGCTCAGCAAACAATTGCCATTGGTGGCGCGGCTGAACTCCTGCAGTTCACCCCCGCCATCATACGCCCGCACCTCGGGACTCGAAGCCACCCAAACCGCATCCGTAGGTTCCGGCCCCCCGGCATCCACCAGCAAACGAAGCTCCCCGATTTTTTTCACGACGTCGTAACGCATGGGAACTTCAAACGTGGCGATGTCCGGCTCTTCGCCGGTGACAACCTGTCTGGCCGATAGCAATTCCGCCATCGACAATTTGTTTGTCGCCGGGCCTTCCTGGCTCTGGAGAAAGACGCTCAGCGGTTTACCCTGGAAAGCCGGGTCCTTGATCTTGACCGGCTTCCGGGTCAAAAGGTTTTTAACGGCGGCCTGCCGTAAAGTTTCCGCTCTTGCTTCATCGGCTCTTTCCCGTTCCTCGATCTGCGCCAGCTTTTCCGCCTGCACCCTTTGTTCCTGTTTCCGCCGCGCCTGCGCGTCCGTTGTTGTGGCAGCCAAAGGCCACACGAGATCGGCCTGCGCCGTTCGTGCGGCCGGTCGAAACGGATTTTCGAAATCCTCATTGCCCTTCTGCGGTTGAAACTGCCCGCCGTCATCCAAACAATCCAGGCCCACGGAATACAGGACGAAGCGGCCATCGTCGGTGCCGCGGTAACGCAAAGGCCGGCCATCCATGAAATCCAACGGAGCGGCTTTCAGGAATTCCGGGGCCAGGCCGGCCAGCGCCTTGGGATACCCGCCGTGCCGGTTGCGATAGCGTTCCAGGGCGAGAGCGGTGACGATGAGTTGTCGCTCCGTCTCGGTTTCCGCCGCGAGACCCAGCATGCTTTTGCCCCGCTCCTGGATGCGCCGGGAGATTTCCCACGTGTTTCTCCTCATCTCCGCCCGGGTCGGATATTTGGAGTGGAAGACCGGGGCATTCGTCACGCCGGGAAGACCGCGCATCTGCGCCCAGCTATTGGCTTGAATGGCGTTGCGGAGCTCAATCTCCCGATCGCGATAGAAAAGCAATATGTCCCTTTTATCATCGGCATTGCCATGCTGGAGATAGTCTTGCTGACGCGAGGCATAGAGGAGTTTGGACCAAAGGCCTAAGGGATTATCCAGAGCCTGCTCGACAAAAACACCGAAGGACGGGCGGGGCCGCGGTTGCAGGGGAGGTTCGTAGTCACCCTCCTTCACATCGCTGGCGCGCTTGAAGGCCGCAACTTCCGGCAGGCCAGCAAAGAAATCAACCCCTTCCCACTCCCGTTGAAGTTGTGCGAGTTGTGTGTCCGTCCAGCCGTTGGTCTGCAACGCCTGCCACGTGGCGGCAAACGCCAGTTTCGCGTTCTCGAAACAGACCCGATGCGAAACCTCGACCGGCTCCACCTTCCAGGCCGTCACCAGCCGGGTCGCTGCCATCAAGTTGGAGTAGGCGGCATCCAGGTTGCCTTCGTGCAGGGCCAGCATGGACCGGTCCGCCAGCACCTGCGTCAAATTCTTCAACATGGCCAGGTGCGGCAGCAGCATGTAGTTGCCGTCCCCGGCGCGCAAATTGAACTGGATGGGGCCGGACAGAATGGCCGCGCACGCGGCATCCGCCTGCGACTGGTTCTGGTTGAGGACCTCCCGGAATTCGTCCCAAGTCATTTCATTCTTGTTATCCGGCCAGGAAGGCGTTTGCTTTTTTAAAAAACCCATTTCCCAGACAACGATGGCGGAATTGTTGCCCGCGCCTTCCATCAGATTCGGGTGGTCGGTAAATCGCGGAGCATTACGCGCTGGAGCGGTGGCGTTTAAAACCGCCTCCCGCGCCTGCAATTCGGGAGACGTCGAGAGATTAAAATCGGCAAGGTCGGTCTTGAAGCCCTGCTGTTGCAGGGTGCGGCGGGTTTGGTCGAACGCGTTTTCGCCCGTGGCACCCCGGCATAATACGACAACACCCAAGCCGCCGCAGGAGGCGAGAACCACCGCAATTTTCCACCACCGATTTGCCAGAGGACTTTTCACAGGCGGCCAATCTTGCGTTACGGTTTCAATCTTTGCCCGGCATCGGGCAAATTGGCCAGCTTTTTAAATAATTTTTTCTTTCCTTTTGGGCATCGAAGATTCACGTTTCCCATCATGAGCCGCTTCGCGCCTAAATCCCTTTTCAGGGGATGGGTAATCGCGTTTTCGCTGCTGGCGGTTTCGGTGAAGGCCAATCCGGCGGCGCCCAGTGTCGTTTCCGCCCCACTCCAGCCGCAAGTTCTCATTCCCATCGCTTTTGCGATTCTGGCCGAGGCGATTTGCATCGTCTGGTTGCTCCGGCGCTGGCGGCATCCGCACCTGTTGATCCTCTGGCTGATGGGAATGCACCTGTTGACGTATCCGCTATTCCTGGGCTGGCTCTGGTTGACTTACGGCATGCACCCGGCTCTGGGCGTGGCAACCGGCGAGGGATGGGTGGTGATATTTGAAGGATGCCTGATATACCTGCTCTGCCGCTTCCGGGCGCCGCGCCGATCAACTGTGGCGGCTCCGTCCATCACGAGAACGCTGGTTGCCTCGCTCCTTGGCAACATTTGTTCGGCGGTGATTTTCCCGGTGTTGATGATACTGTATTTCTGGTTGATCCCGCCGCACTTTTAAGAGGAACTGCGCGGACCGGGCATCCTCCGGTGCGCCGCAGGGAATGAGGCAATGCTTGGCAATGTCGTTCGCAAGATTGATGGACCCCGCCCGGAAGCCATCCAGAAGGCTCCGTTCCTTGCCGGCCAACGGAATGGCGACCGGCGGCCCGGCATTGATCCTGAAATGAACGGGGGTGCCACAGCGATGTCAAAGTTCCATGCCGATGGCGAAATATCGCAAGCGCGCCCGCCAATGGTGGCAAAAGGAAATCCAACCGCTGTTGATTCTTGTGCTGGCGCTGTGCTCCATCCGTTCGTCCCTGGCGGACTGGAACGATGTGCCCACCGGCTCGATGAAGCCGACAATTCTCGAAGGTGACCGTATTTTCGTGAACAAACTCGCCTACGACCTCAAAGTGCCGTTCACCACCCGGCACCTGGTTGAATGGAGCAACCCGCGGCGCGGCGATATCGTGGTTTTCTATTCGCCGAAGGATGGCCAGCGGCTGGTCAAACGCGTCATCGGCCTGCCCGGCGACACCGTCGAACTGCAAAACGAGCGGCTCAGCATCAATGGCCGGCCGGTGGACTATGCCATGCCGGACCCGACCATGGGCGAGCAACTTACCGGGGCGGAACGCGAACGCGGCGTTTTGGCGACGGAAAAACTTCCCGGCTGTCCGCATCCGGTGATGGCCATCAACGGCGTTCCGGCGATGCGCACTTTTGCGCCCGTGACGGTCCCGGCAGGCCATTATTTCATGATGGGCGACAATCGCGACAACAGTTTTGATTCGCGTTACTTCGGCACGGTGGCGCGCGAACAAATCGTGGGCCGCGCCACGGGTGTGGTTGTTTCTTTTGACAAACAGAATTATTGGCGGCCCCGCTGGAGCCGCACCGGCTCCTCCCTGGAGAGCAAGCCCGAATAAACCGGAGCCGGGCGGGAAGGGACACGCTGGGCGCCAAAGGGGTACGGGTGGAGAATTCAACCTCCGGCGGCCGCCCGGTTGAAAAAAGAAGGCCGGATTTTGTCCGGCCTTCTCTCTTTTTTTCGGGCTACGCTTACAGCTCAACCTCTGATTGATTCGACTCTACGCCGATTAACCCTTTCGTCCAGAAAAAGTTATCCACACTGTTCACCGCCGGGAAAGGAATTCCCTTCGTCACCGAAATCATGACCGACCGGTCGAGGACGAACAACGCACAGAAATCCCTGGCGAGTCTCACGATGGAAGATTCCGCTTCGACAGGATGTCACCTGGCCGCCTTGCCGGGACCATGCCCGTTCCTGGCCGAGGAGCGAAGCCGAACAAAGCGACCAGGCTGCGCTGGAAGCCCCGATCGTTCAGCCGATCCCGGTTTGAATCCAGCGTTCAGGATTAGGCTTTCCGCCAGACTGTTACGGTGTATGCTATCGGGACGACCGTCAAGCACGCGCCCCAACGGACCATGTGGTGCACAGTATCATTCACATTCGAGGTGAGACGTTTCGACCGTGCGTTTGGCGGACACTGGCGCGAGGGCAAAAACCCTTTGCTTTTGGGGCGCGGAATCGATTGAATTGGCCTTGAGGATGCTGCCAAATGCGGATGAAGGTTGAATATTTCATGAAAGTCAGATTTGCTTTGGGTTTGTGCCTCATCCTGGGGGTGACGAGCGCGTCCCGGGCGGCCGATAATCCCTCGCAAGCCGCCGCCCGCAAGGCCCTGGTAATCAAGTGGAATCAACTATTCGACGCGGAAGGCGAGTGGCGGACGGCAACTAATCCGGCTCCCCAGCCCGTTGCGGAAGCCCCCGTGACTCCCGCAACCAACTTGACCGAGGCGGTCAGCGCAGAGGCAGTGGCTACGCAAGCGCCTTCGGTGGTCACCGTTACGCCGCCGGTTCGGAGTGTTGAAACGGCAACCGTTGAAACTCAAGCCGTTGCAGCTCAGTTTCCTGTCGCGCCGGGTCCGGCTGCCCCTGAACCTCCGGCTGGCGCTCCAGTTAGGACGGCTCCGGTTGCCACTGCTCCTGATTCTGCCGGGCCGGTTATGGTCGCTCCCGTTACTGCCACGCCGGTTGACATGAGGCCGGCGGCGCGGTTCCCGATATTTCCGTTTGTATTGCTTTCGTTGCTGTTGATAGCGCTCGTCACCATTTCGCTGCTGCTGCTAAAGCTCAAGCAGGTGAAAGTCCTGTTGCTGAGACATCCTCTGGTCGCGGCTCGCACGGGCACTGCGGCTCCTGTGGTTAGCCGCCCAAGTGCGCCTCCCTCGGCCGCGGCCCCTCAGGCCGCAAAACCGCCGGCGGCAATGCCTCAGGTCGCAAAGCCTCAGGTCACCAAGCCACAGGTTGCGGGGCCTGCGATCGCGCAACCTCCGGTCGCCAGACCACCAGCCCAGATGCCGGTGGTTGTCGAGCGCGAGCCGGAAAAGCCGGCGTTAGGGGAAAACGCGCCGGCGGTGCCGCCCTCCACGAAATTCAAGGTCGTGGACCCCCGGTTCCAGGAGCTCGCGGCCGCAGAACCGGTGGTGATGGAATTCTCGTTTATGGAACCTACGATCGGGGAGGTGTCGTCAGGGGAATCGGCAGCTGCCGGGCCGACTCAGATCTCCCCGGCCGCGGCAGCGGAAACACCCGCGCCAACGCCCATTCCCGCCAAGAGCAAAAGTGCCGGTCCGCGTCGCAAGCGGGTTGTCGCATCGAACGGTGCGCCCGGCGATGTTGGCCTGACGAAAAGCAACCGGCCAATCCTGAAGGCAGAAGGAAAGCGGCCGGCGGGCACCCGCCCGGCACGGCGCCGTGAAACGAAAAGTGGTTGAGCGGCGAAATTCCGCCGCCGCCCTGCCCCGTTAACCACAGCCCCTGAGGGTTACCGCAGTCCCGTCCAGCGCGGCGGCCTGCCCACGATTCACTTCTGGAGCGTGAGCTTCAAACCCCAGTCTTCGCCGGACGGAAAATCCGGCAGTTGAATCCAGCCCCAGACATTGGCCTTCAGCGACCCGGTGCCGGCTTTCGACCATTCGCCGGTGCGCGGGTCGAACCATTGCGCCTGATAGCTCGCCAGCGGCCGGGCACCCCGGATGATCCCGTGGGTCGGATAATCCGGCTCGAAATAGGCAAGGAAGTAATCCCGTTCCGGTGTGCGCGCACAATAGGCCCAGCCGGTGAAACCCTTGGTCACGTGGGTTTGGCTCGGGGAAACCAAGTTCGCGTCCGGCACCAGGTCCTGATACCGGCGGCCTTCGGACAGCGCGAAGGTCTTCAAGAATTGCATCTGGTTCGCCGAGTTCCACTGGAAAGCCTCCCACATGAACGGGCTCGAACCCGGCTCGATGTCGGCGCCCCAAATTCCTTCGGCACCGTAGATGTGGCCGGCCAGCCCGCCGGAGAGGAAGCTCCCGTAAATGCCCGACCGCACATCGCGATCGTCGTCCCTGGTCCCGCCCGGCGCGCCGTATTTGTAGAGCGGATATCGCTTGTCGGCCATGCCGGCATAGTACGGCTCGCCGTTGAGCGCAGGCCGGGGCGGCTGGGCCTGAAAAATCTCGGTCAGGTACCAGTAGGCGTCGTGCTCGCGGAGGTTGCCGATCTGATGGAATGTCAGCCAGTGGTTTTCATTCGTGCCGCCAAAGTTCAGCAGGCTCGACACGGATGCGTTGCAGGAAACCAGCGTGCCGAACGGCGGTGGGCCGTACTGTTCGATGACGCGGTTGGCTGCCTCGTTCAGTTTTTCAGGCGGAGCGGTCATTTCCGGCCAATCGAAGTGCACCGGGCTGAAGAGGCAATTGTTCGCCTGATACCGGCTCCAGACGTATTGGATGTAGCGGCTGTACGAGTCGGGCCAGTCGTAAAATTTCGCCCAGCACGACGTGACATCGCGGCGGGCGACTTCGATGATGGGAATGAATCCCTGGGAGTTCAGATATTCTATTTTGCGGTCCAGGTATTTGAAATACTCGGGGTTGAGGCGGTCCATGTCCGGAAATACTCGTTCGAAGCCGGGCACCTTGCCGGGAAACAGGAACGCGCGGCCGCCCTCGTTGGACATGTCCTTGGCCCGCCACTGGTCGCGGGGTTTGTGGTTGGCGATTTCGCCCTGGTCCACCCACGCGGACCGAACGCTGATATTATTGCCGCGATCCAGCCACACATCCCAGGGCGCCGAGTCGCTGGCCCAGTTGGGAAAGGCGGCGATGATAGCTACCGAATTGAATCCCTGGCTTTTGCGGAGGCGCAGATAATCCTTGAAACCGGCATCGGGCCCGATGGGCCGTTCCTGGTCATCATCGTTCCATTTGAAACGGAAGGTGGCTGCCGCGTACCAAGTGTCGCCGAGCAGGACGAACGGCGTGCCATCAGCGTATTCAAAGGCGTGGCCATTGGCCGTCGGCCGGATGAAACCGCGGCGCGTCGGCAAGGATTGCTTCTCCGCCTCCGACCATTCCACCGCCGTGAAACTGCCGCGCTGGCCGTTCAAGCCGGCATCTTTCTGGTTCGACCCGCTTTGCCAAGTCCACCGGCCGGGCGCAGTGGCGAGCACGCGCACCCGGAATACATTGCTGCCGTCCCAGAAACCGTAACAGCGTTTGTCGAACTTCGGCCCTTTCAAGTCCACCCAGACTTCGACATTGGTGTAGGGATTGGTGTATTGATTTTCAGCGTGGAACATCAACTCGACTTTTTCCCAGACATGCACCTGGCCGGGGGCGGCGGCGGTGGCTGACAAAGCCGCGGCGGCGAACACTGGGAACAGGAATTTCATGCACTGCATTCTTCGGTGTCCCTCCCAAACCGTCAAAGCAAATTCCGGAAGCGCGGGCTCTGTTAGAAACGATGTTGACATTGAAACCGCTGGCAAACCGGCCAAAGACGCAGTCGTGGCCCGGGGTCGCCAATTGCACGGGATATCCTAGAGCGGTATTGGTCAGACAAAATCGCGCTGGTCTGGGATGTGGAGGATGTGCACAGGGCGGCTAACGAAGCTAAAGTTGCGCTGACCGACAAAGAAGCAACCAGTGTGTTGAAAGAACTGCACTACCATCACGACGCACAACTTGGACTGCGCTGGGAGGATGTTGGTTTTCTTATCGAAGTCAAGGTGCTGGGCCGGAAGCTGACCAAAACCGAACCGAAGCGTTTTGTGGCCCGGGACATCCTCACCATCCACAAGCCCTGACCTCAAAACTAACCAGGGCTGCATCTTAACCGCTGCAGCCCCTTTCATTTTAGGAGAACTTTCGCTCATTGCTAACCCTAAGGCCATAAATCTGTCTTCCCTGTCGTTGGTCTCAGTGTGGCAATATTCCCACGTCGGCATGAATGTCATCACCCGTGCGTTTTCTGCCGCGGGCGGTGAAGCGCAGTTGCGAAGAATTCTACTGCCCGACGGCGCGATAAAATTTCTGGCTTCCGCTCAAATTGGTGTCCGTGAACTGCCAATTGCCTTTTGCATCCGCAGAATTGGTGAGGACAGGCTGCCAGTTTACCGGAGGGATTAGGTTGGTGGCAAATTGTAAGATATATGGATAATTTGGTGTGCCTGAAAATTGAAGCTGTAAATTTCCGTTGGACAGTTGACCGTTAAACTGTTGCGGCGGCACCAAGACGATTACAGTGGCAACGCTACCGGTTACACTGCCGAATGGGCTTGTCACGACGAGGCTGTAATTTCCGGCGTCCTTCAGGTTAAGGTTGCGCAAGGAAAGTGTATCATAACTGGCGTAAAGAAGCACCTTACGAATGCGTGCATTTGAACTGTCTGCAATCAATAGATTCCCTGCTGAATCAAAAGCAATTCCATCGGGATCATGCAAGCTGGCATTGGTGGACGCTCCGTCATCACCGGAAAATCCAATGCTGGACTTTCCGGCTACGGTGGTGATTATCCCATTGGCGTCTACTTTTCTGATGCGAGCGTTTCCAGCATCTGCAATAAAGAGATTGCCTGTCGGGTCAATGGCTACGCATCTCGGGCTGTTAATATAGGCGTTCGTCGCAGCGCCACCGTCTCCAGAATAAGATCCGGCCCTTGGATAAGATGGGCCTTTGCCGGCAACTGTGGATATGATGCCATTGGTGTCGACCTTCCGAATGCGGTTATTACTTGTATCTGCAATGTAAATAGCCCCGCTTGAATCTACGGTGACTCCATACGGATAGCTCAGGTTCGCGCTACTAGCATTGCCACCGTCCCCCGAAAAGCCGATTGTTCCGTTGCCGGCGACGGACGTAATTATTCCGTTTGTATTCACTTTGCGAATTCGATTGTTGTAGGTATCCGCAATATATAAATTTTCAGAAGAATCAAAGGCCACTGTTCGATCATTATTTAGCTTCGCTACCACAGCAGGACCACCGTCGCCGGTGCTGCCTGCGCTGTTCGTTCCCGCAAACGTAAAAATGTAACCATCTGTGTCGACCCGACGAACCCGGCTGTTTACCATATCAGCAATATAAACGTTATTTTGGATATCCACCGTCACCCCGGCGGGATAGTAAAGAGCTGCATTCGTTGCTGCCACGCCATCTCCCGTGTATCCTGCGCTGTTCTTGCCGGCCACCGTCTTAATGATTCCGCTGGTATCTACTCTCCGGATTCGATTGTTGTAGGCGTCAGCAATAAAGAAGTTTCCTGCCCTATCTGCCGCCACGCCCATTGGCTGGTTCAGCGTAGCGTTTGTCGCCGCTCCGCCATCACCAGAAAAACCGGCACTCGATTTTCCAGCCACAGTTGTAATGATGTTGTTTGGCAGATTAGTGCCATTCAACTGCCATTGGTAAGACAGCAAACCGCTACCTGTTATTCCGGCTGTCAATAAACTGTTGCTGCCGGCCAACACCGTCAAATCGGTCGTTTGGGTTGTGATAGCGGGTGGGTAACCTATCGACACCACTGCTACGCTACTCGTCACGCTGCCATATAGGTTAGTTACAACGACTGAATAGTTTCCAGTTTGGTTAGTTACAGCTCCGCCCAAAGCCAATCCTGAATTCGTTTGGCCATTCATGACCGAGCCATTAAAAAGCCATTGGTAGCTGAGCGGCAATGTTCCAAACGCTCCCACAGTTAGCGTTAGATCATTGCCGACGGCAAGCACCTGGCTGGCTGGTTGGGCACTGATGTTGGCTGGAACCAGCACGGTCAAGGACACGATGCTGCTGGTGACGCTCCCGGTAGCATCCGTCACCACGACACAATAGTTGCCGTTATTGGTCAGTCCCACGTTGTTGAGTGCCAGCTTTGGCAGGCCGCCGAAAGGAACAAATCGGACCCGATCATTCCATGAATCGGCAATGTATAAATTGCCAGACGGATCGAGAGCGGCGCTGATTGGCATGAAAAGGCTGCCGTTAGCGGCCGGGCCGCCGTCACCTCCATACGCACCGTTAGGGTAACCCGCACCGTTGCCAACCACGGTGGTAATGATTCCATTGGAGTCCACCAGTCGAATTCGCTCATTTAAAGTGTCGACGATGTATACGCTCTGTGCCGGGTCTAAAGCTACTCCCCGCGGTCGATCTACTTGAGCGTTGGTGGCTGGCCCACCATCACCAGAAAACCCCTCCAGAATTCCATGCCCCGCGAGGATGGTGAGCATCCCATCGGTGTCAACCTTTTCAATTCTCAAGTCATACGTATCCGCAATGAACACATTCCCATTGGTGTCAACAGCCACACCAGAAGGAAAATTCAGTTGTATGTTTGTTGCCGGAAAGGGGCCCATCGGAGCGGATAAAATATATCCCTGGATTGAGCCGCCGCCGGCAACCGTGGTAATCGTTCCGCCGGTGTCTACTCTTCGAATGAGATGATTTTGGGTGTCGGCAATATAAAGATTGCCCCCGCCATCCAGGGCGAGGCCGGTTGGCCCGTTGAGACTGGCATTGGTCGCCATCCCGTAGTCACCTGAATAGGCATTGGTACCATTGCCCGCAATGGTCATGATCGTCCCATTGGTGTCGACCTTCCGGATGCGATTGTTGCCGGTATCAGCAAAATAGAGGTTGCCGAAATTATCAAATGCCAAGCCGGCGGGGCCGCCCAAGTTGGCATTGGTTGCCGCACTGCCGTCGCCGGAGTATCCATTCGTGCCATTCCCAACAACTGTCGTAATAATGCCATCGACAGTTACTTTACGGATACGATTGTTGATGGAATCAGCAACGTACAGGTTGCCAAACTTGTCCAATGCCACGCCAGCGGGGCCATCCAAGCTGGCGTTGGTTGCCAGGCCCCCATCGCCGGCAAAAAAGCCTCCGCCAAAACCAGAACCGAAACCATTCCCTGCCACCGTGGTGATGATGGCATTCGGCAAATTGGTTCCGTTGAATTGCCATTGATAAGTCAAAGGTCCACTGCCAGATGCAGTGATATTGAATGTCAAGCTGCCTTGATAGAAAACGACTTGATTTGTCGGCTGAAGCGTAATGACCGGCTGCGCTTGCACGAGCAGAGGACCGGCAGTCAACGCGGTGATCCATCGGAGAAACCTGGGCATAAAAATTGGGATTAGAATTCGCTTATGAGTTATTCATATTTGATGTGACTTTGCAAGAAGATTTACTGAAATTACATTTTCACGACGTCTAAGCCGGTATTTCCCACTTGATGTGTTGCGTGGGCAGTAAGGGTTAAGAAAGGAGTCAAATTGAAGCCCTACACACCACACGAATTTAAAATCCTCTGTGTCCGGGAATGTGAAGTAATGACCGAAATGCTGGATGACCCGGAAAAAGTGGCGGCATATTGGAGGCAGAATATTCCAAAAGCGGATTGGTTTGATCCAATGAAAGAAGCTCTGGTGGTCTTGGTGCTCAATACCCGCCGACGAATCATAGGGCACAATTTAGTTTCGCTTGGCAGTCTGGATGCCTGCACCATGCATGGGACGGAATTTAATGAGGTTTATGGATTCCCGTTTGACTGGGAATCGAAAGAAACTGTTGGGGGGGGGGGAATTGGTTCGCGTCCGCTTCGGATCTGAGCGCCTTTATCTCCGGCCTTGCCGATGGGAGAATTCTATCCGAAACGGTTGGCCGGCACTTCCAGTCTGCGCAAATTGGCGATTCTTTTCCGCAAAGTGGCGTTGCCCCCGCGATGGTGGAGGTGTAACGTGAATGGTTATTCATCCATGGAGAAATGATTTCCAAGAACCAGCAATGTCCACGTGAGCTTGAGCTTTCGGCCGGCTCGCGGAGGGCGCCCGGGGCGTTCACCCTGATCGAATTGCTGGTGGTCATTGCGATCATCGCCATTCTGGCGGCCCTGCTTTTGCCGGCCTTGGCCAAAGCCAAAGAGCGGGGGTATCGGGCCGCCTGCGCGAGCCATTTGCGTCAGCAAGGCGTGGCGCTGCACCTGTACAGCCTGGACAATAACAATTTGTTGCCGGACCTGCGCTATGCCCCCTATTCGAGTCAGCCGGGTCATGCCGCCGGAAATTGGGCGTGGGACATCTCCACCAATTTTACGGACATGATGATCGCCAACGGGGCCAGTCAGAACATTTTTTATTGCCCGGCCCATGCCGATCTGAACGCTCCCGGCGTATGGAACTTCGCGGTGGCCGGCACCGGCAATGATGCCAACGGCGGGTTCCGCATTCTGGGTTATGTTTATTTGCTGCCCGGCTCCGGCATGAACGCGGGGGGCGCGTCGCCGTCGCCCTATTGGAAAACCAACATCATCGGGATCCCGGGGCAGCTCGTCCCGGCGGACGCCCAGGTGGTGGTGGACGTGATTATGCAGGACACGGTGACCGGCAGTTATGTCCAGGTGACTTCAGTTCCCGGACTGGCCGTCAGTGCCGTCCAAGGCACCAGCCATCTCAGCGGGTCCCTCCCGGCGGGCAGCAATGAATTGTTCGAAGACAGCCATGTGGAATGGCGGCGGTTCAACACGATGATTTATAAGAAAGGCTTCAGCACCGTGCCCCACAACGCCTTTGGCGCCAACCCGATCTTTATCTTCTGATAAACCAGCGCAGCGATTCATCCCGCCAGCGCGGCCAGTTTCGCATTGGCCTTGGCGACAACGGCGTGCGTGCTCTTGTCGGTGTCGAACACGGAATTCAGCCCCTGCGGCTCGCAGAACGGGTCGCCCGTCAAAGCCGTTGCTGAATCGGGTTTGCCGGCGCCGGCCCGGCCTTCGCCGCCCCAGGTCCAGAAGTTCGCGCCCTGCAATGCGCGCCCGGCTTTGCAGGATTCCGCCACCTGGTTGAACATGCGGTCGTAATAGTCATCCCGCGCGGTGGTGGGCGAATCGGGCTCGTACTTTTCGTGATCGCGCGGCAGGCCGAATTCCTCCAGCACCAGCGGCTTGTGCAGCGTGTCGGTGGCCAGGACGGTGTGCTTTTCCACGTGGTCGCGCGCCTTGCTGGCGGCGACCTCATAATCGGGCCCGAGCACCGGGTCTTTCAGCCATCCCCAGTTCTTCAGCCACATGTGCACCGTCACATAATCAATCGCCGGCGTCTGATGCGCCTTGATGAAAACTTCCGGCTTCTTCAAGCAACCCCAGATGCCTTCCGAACCGGTGCAAACGAGATGGTTCGGATCCTGGTCGTGAATGAACCGGGCGGTCTCGTCCACCCAACGAGCGAACACCTCCACGCTCGCGTCGCTGGCGTCGTCGGTCCCCGGCCGCGGCTCGTTCGCCAATTCCCAGGTCATGATGGCCGGGTCGTCGCGGTAGAGGCGGCCGTTGACGGTGTTGCGGCGCTGGATGAGATGGGTGATGTAGCCGCGATAAAGCTCGTTTGCGGCCGGGGTCGTGTACAGCCGCGCGGAGAACCGCATGAATCCCGCCCAGTTACCTTTGGCCATGACCGGTTTGTCCGGGTCGGGAATGGTTTCGCCGGTGATCCAGCGGACGTACTGGGCGAAGCTGCCGGACCATTGCCAGTAGTTCGACACGAACAAAATTGCGTGCATGTTGCGTTTGGCCATTTCGGCCAGACTGAAATCCAGCCCCTGGAGCAGCGCCTCGTCCCACTCGTGCGGCGCCTTGGTGATGCCGCGGGGGATGGCACCGGCCAAGGGCGACGTTTCCGAACCCGCCAGCAGGCGGACGTTCCGGACGCCCATGCCTTTGAGGCGGTCGAGTTCGCGGATCATGCGCTCGCGCCCGCCGGGCAGGGCCGGGTCGGACAAGTAACAGCCGTACCAGAGATTAGCGCCGATATAAAAGTAAGGGCGGCCCTGCCATTCGAAGCGTCTGTTGCGGACGGCGACAAAGTCCCCGGCTTTGGCTTTTTCGTCGGCGCCCCACGCGGGCAGGCTGCCGGGCCCGGCAGCGATCAACGGGAGCGACAGGGCGGTGGTTTTGATGAATTCCCGGCGGGAAGTATGGCGTTGGCTCATGGCTTGTTCTCGGCGCTCGAAGTCCGTCAAGGCCCCGAACAGGCCAGCCGGATGCTCGAGCTGATACTTTGCTTGGGATTATATCTTTGACAAATAACGGACTTTATTTCCTCACCCCGCCCGGCGGGGAGAGGATGTCGCGCAGCGACCGGTGAGGGGATTTTAAACACCAGTAATACATAATCCCAGCATTGTTATCCGCCAGCGCCACCTCACCCCGCCCCTCTCTCCCGCTTTGCGGCGGCGAGGGAGATGTCTCCGCGTCGTATGGTCTGTCAAATACATAATCCCGCTTCGCTTGTGTGTCCGGAAAACATGGCCATGCTCCGGCAAGGTTGAAAAGTCTTTTGTTGTCGCACGTTTAGACGACATTTTAGACTGGGCCACTGCTTTATTCCGCGCGGGGATGAAGTTACAGTGTGCGGCGAATATTCACCGGCATGGTTTTTGCCGCCGGCAACCGAGTTTTGTTGAACCAGCATCCGACACCACTACACTACCAACGCAAGCGAATGAACAAATCCGCCTTTCAAAGCAAACTGAAACAGCTCCAACGGGAACATGAACGGCTGATCCGGCGCCGCAACCGCCCGCAGAAGAACGGCAACGGCATCTTCGACCGTTACGAATTCCCGGTGGTGACCGCCGACCACGTGCCACTGTTCTGGCGTTATGATTTCAATCCCGCCACCAACCCGCACCTGATGACGCGGTTGGGCATCAATTGCGCCTTCAACGTCGGCGCGATGGAATGGAACGGGAACATCGTCCTGATGACCCGGACGGAAGGCTGGGACCGCAAGTCGTTTTTCGCCGTGGCCGAAAGCAAGACCGGCGTGGACGGCTTCCGCTACTGGAATTACCCGGTGCGGATGCCGGAGCTCGAAGACGCCGAAACCAACCTGTACGACATGCGCCTCGTCCGGCACGAGGACGGCTGGGTTTACGGGCTGTTTTGCGCCGAGCGGCATGATGACTCGAAGCCGGGCGATTTGTCCGCCGCGATCGCGCGCTGCGGCATCGCGCGCACGAAGGACCTGGTCAAATGGGAACGGCTGCCCGATCTCAAGACCAACGCGCTGCACCAGCGCAACTGCGTGCTCCACCCCGAATTCGTGAAAGGCAAGTACGCCTTTTACACGCGGCCCATGGCCGACTTTGCCGCCACGGGCAGCGGCGACGGCATCGGCTGGGGCCTGTGCGACGACATCACCCGGGCCGTGGTGGAGAAGGAACGGATCATTGATCCGCGATTTTACCACACCATCAAGGAAGGCAAGAACGGGCTCGGACCGGCGCCGATCAAGACGAAGCAGGGCTGGCTGCACCTGGCGCACGGCGTGCGCAACACCGCGGCCGGCATGCGCTACGTGCTTTATCTCTTTCTGTGCGACTTGAAGGACCCGGCGAAACAAATCAAGTCGCCCGGCGGCTATTTCCTGGCGCCCGAGGGCGAGGAGCGCGTGGGCGATGTGTCGAACGTCGCGTTTGCCAACGGCTGGGTCGCGCGCCCGAATGGCGACGTGTTCATCTACTACGGCGGCTCCGACACCCGGACCTACGTGGTGACGAGCACGGTCGAGAAGTTGCTGGATTACGTGAACAACACGCCGACGGACGGGATGCGCTCGAAGGTCTGCGTTGAGCAACGCTGCCGTCTGATCGAAAGGAATCTGCGGCTGGGACGTTGAGGCAAAAGTGTTTCAACGATTCCCCGTTCCGCGTAGGGAAAATTCAATTATGAAAAATCGAACAGCCGTTTTTGCCCTGTTGGTCAGCTTGGTGTGCGCCGGCTGCAGTTCCGTCAAGCCGGTGACGCCCCAGGCCTCGCCGGAGGCGGTGGCCCTGCTGAAATACATCCACAGCCTGTCCGGCCGGCACACGCTCACCGGACAGCATAATTATCCCAACACGCATGACGCGTCCACCCGGCAGGCCGCCGAAGTTTGGGGTAAGACACCGGCCGTTTTCGGCCAAGATTTCGGCTTTGCCGCGCCGGGAGACAAGGATGCCGTGGCGGCCCGGCCGGACATCATCGAGGAGGTCAAACGACAATACGCCAAGGGCGCCATCATCACGCTCTGCTGGCATGCCGTGCGGCCGACGGACGATGAACCGGTCACCTTCAAGGGCAGCGTCCAGGGCAAGCTGACGGACGAGCAATGGCAGGAGCTGCTCACGCCGGGCACCCAATTGAATCAGCGCTGGTGCGACCAGGTGGATGTCATTGCCGGCTACCTCAAGCAGTTGCGCGACGCGCACATTCCGGTGTTGTGGCGGCCGTATCATGAAATGAACGGCGACTGGTTTTGGTGGGGCGGCCGGCAGGGCGAACGCGGCACACCCGCGTTGTACCGGCAGATCTTTGACCGGTTCGCAAATTATCATCACCTCAACAATCTGGTCTGGATCTGGAGCGTGGACCGGCCCAGCACGCCGCAGCGGCAGTTCGTGGACTTTTTCCCGGGTAAAAAATATTTCGACATCGCCGCGCTGGACGTTTATCGCGGCGATTTTGCGCCGGCTTATTACCATGACCTGATGAAATTGGCGGATGGAAAACCGCTGGCATTGGCCGAAGTCGGGCCGCCGCCCACGCTGGCCGTGTTGGAACAGCAGCCGCAGTGGACCTGGTGGATGCTCTGGGCCGAAATGATTGACACCAAGCCGGAGTCCGTTCAGGCCATGCGCGCGCTGGTGGACAACCCCCGGTCGCTGAGCCTGGACGACCCGGCCTACCGCACGGGCATCACTTCGGTCCGCGCCGCATCCGGCCTGGTGCCGCTCGGGCCGGCGCCCCAATAATTACGGCTGCCAGACGGCGCGCCAGAATTTCTGGCCGGTACCGGCCGCAAGCGGGTTGGTGACGTTCAGCGAACTGCCGACCAGCGTGTTGGTGGAAACGGAAATCCAACCGGGCGCATTCAAGTTGGTCGAGCTTTGCAAGATGTAAGGGGTGCCGGGCTGGCCCTGGAGCTGGAAGACAAACTGGCCACCGGCCACAGAGACAGGCACGAGTTTGGCCGGCGCCGGCGTGAGGGTGAACAGGGTGAGCGAGCCGGCCGGGAAAGTATTGGTGAACACGGCGCCAACCGGGACCGTGTTGGTGGAAATGTCCTGCGAACCGGGAGCGGGGTTGTTGGTCCGGGTGGCTTCATCCTGGGTGATGCCAAAAGCGCGGACGGTGGCGGTTGACGCCGGAGCGAAACCGGCGAGGTTGACCTGCGCGGTAAGCGGGGCCGTGACGTCCTTGTTGATGACCAGCAGGGTGAGGGCGCCGTTGGTCTTGCGCACGCCGTAAGCGGAGAGCAGCAGGTAATCACTCGTGGGATTGAGGACCGTATCCCCCGCCCGCGCGAAGTACTGCATGAGCTTCTCGGCATAAAACGTCGGGTAGAGCGGGCTCGAAGCGCCGCCCACAATGCCTTCGTCGCCGTACGTGCGCCAGCCGTAGATCGTCGGATCGAAAGTGCCGGTGGTCCCCTGGCCGTTGCGGAAATCCCACCAGAGGAGGCCGTTGAATTCCGTTTTCATGATGGCCGCCATGTTGTCGGCGAGATACAAGCCGTTGACGATGCTGGTCAGCTGCCGGCCGAAACCGCCGGAATCGCTGTTGTTCTCAGTGCAGACCAGTTCGACGCCGGCACCGCTGGCGCCAAGATAATCCGTCAACTGCTGGCGGAGGTCGGCGGCGTCGCCGGCCCAGTTGCCGCTGGCCTGGAGCACCAGCGCGTCGCTGTCGGCGACCGGTTTGGGATTCGCATTGGGATCCGTCCATTGGGGATAAACGTGATAGATAAGGAAATCGGGTATCGCTCCCAGGCTGTTCAAGTAGTACAGCATGACCGGCGTCCAGCCGTAATGGGTGGCGCCCGTGCGCGGGTTGACGACCGGATGATTGTTGTTGTTGACATTGCTATCCTCGCCGGGAACGGCGACCACGCCGATCTTGATGGTCGGGTCGGCTGCCCGCATGAGGGCCATGTAGCCGGCCGCGCGGCTGGCGTAAGTCCACGGATCGTGGGCAACATAAGGCGCGGTCGTGTTGTTGTCGGTTTCCCACGTGCCGTAGCATTCGTTGCCGATTTCCCAGTATTTGAAGCCGAAGTGGTTGGTGACGTTGACCGATTTGACCCAGGCAGCGGCTTCGTTGCTGGTGCCGCTGCCATAGTTGACCGTGATGAACACCTTGGCGCCGATGTTGGTGGCCAGCTTGTTGAAGGTGGTGTTGCCGGTCGCGTCGCTGGTCCAATGGTATCCGTCCGACGTGGACCCGCCGGGCCAGCGCAAGGTGGTGATGCCGATCTGCCGCATCAGCGGCGCCGTCTGCGCATTACCCAGGTAACCATCCCACGTGGCGGTATTGACGCCGAACAGGCGCGTATCCACCGCCCGGAGGGTCTGATTGGCGTCCACGGTCAAATGGACCAGGGCGGGGGCCGGAGCGGCGTTGAGCTGGAGGTCGTCCAGGTAGAAGACGCCGGTGCTGCCACCGGCGAACTTGATGTTGACCCGGGTAAGATTGGTTTTGTTGGCGGCGCCCAGGGAGCTGAGCGGGATGGTAAATTGGGTCCACGTTGCCGCCGTGAGGGCGGAGCAGGTGTAGGCCGGTTGATCCGTCGAGCCGAGGGTCACGTACACCTGGAGGACCTGGCCGCCGTTGGTGCCGCCGTTAGCCCAGAACGACACGCTGGCGTAGGGCGAAGTGTTGACATTGTTTTGATGGAGAGAAATGCCCGGGCCGCTGGTGGGCCAAGCGCTGATGGAATTGGTGCTGCCCGAATGGGTGGGCGACGTGTTGGTAAAGCTGCGGGTGCCCCAGCCCCAGTCCTGGAATCCATTGACCAAATTGTCTGTGTAAATGGGCAGGTTGGCCTGGGCATGACCCGCGGTCGCAAGCGCGAACCAAGCGGTGGCGATCGTGAGGGCGGCAATGAGACGTGGGCGCATATAAGACTTTGGCTGGTTGAATGCTTTACAATTGTTACCCGGCAGAGCCCGGTCAGCTTTTACCCCCAAGGCGATTTGCGGCGGGAATCCTCCCGCCGGTGATGCCGGGCCTGCTCAGGACCGGAACGCGGAGATAAAACGTTGAAATCACGCTCCAAGATAGCTCAAATCCGGGTTTCATACAAACTGGGGAACGGGAAAGCATCGATATCGGTCTTACCTTGAAACTGCACTATGGGGCAGGGCGGGCAGTCCTCTGCCCGCCGGAGGGAACGGCGCGCACGGAGTGCACGCCCTACCACTGCGATAATGATGCAATTTCAAACTGTAACGGGTATTAGTCCCCGCGCTGGCCGGCTTTTCAGAGAAAGGCTGGCAGCCTGCCCCGAAAGTTTGGCAGTGTCCCGATTTGAAGTGGAGCGCGGATTGTCCTCAATCCGCAGGAGTTGGGTATTGCTTAAACGCTGCGAGTTGAGACAACTCGCGCTCCGCTCCGGCGGTTGGAATTTCAAATCAGGACCTTACCGAAAGTTGTTTCAAAAAAAGTGCCGGCCCCGAATGAACGAGGCCGGCACCCTGAGTGCACTAAACTTTAATAAGGCCGCGCCAGCCGATAATAGCCCGCGCCGGAGGACGGCAGATCACCGGCGTTGATATACACCGAATGCTTGCCGCCGACGGTATATGGGGTCTTGGGCACAAGTCCGGCTTGAGTGATCCCCAGATTGTCAATTTGAATGATCACGTTTCCGTTGATGGCCCGACCCGTATCGCTGTAGATCTGCAGATCGACGTTCTTCACCTGAGACGCCGCTGCGCCGCTCACGTCAACATGGATGTGCTGCCACGTATCGACGCACGCCAACCCATAAGACCCCAGTTCGTTGGAGTACAGATCGTAGGGTGTGTAGCCGCTGCCGCTCTGAACCATCAAGGTGAAGTAGCCGTAGCCACCATATGCATCCGTCGTTGAGCCAGCCGATACGACCTTGATGTCCATGTCGATCGCGGTTATGTCAGGCGAACTGGGAGGAACGTTTAGCTGCGCATTCAAGGAAGAAACCACTGAGGGTGTGGAGTACAAGGTGTAGGTCAATTGTTCCGCTTGGGCCCCTGAATCCCAACTCGACGCGAGGGTGGCCCCGCTGGAACCATCCGTCCAACCTACGCCCGGCGTGATGGTGCCGGAACTGCTGAAATCGTTGGTGTAGATGGTGTTGTTAACCAGATTGCCGACCGTCGTCCAAGGCCCAACCGGGCTCGAAGCTTTCTGCAACACGTAGTTAACATCCGGCAGGCTCCACTGCAGCCAGTACACGGCATCGGCGGGCGTACGGAACACAATCTGCCCGTTCGAGTAGCGCGTGCTGAGCTTGGTCGGATCCAGCGGCTGAGTAAGGTCCGCGCTCAGCGTGCTGCTTCCGCCGCTGATGCCGACATGGGTCATGATCACATCCTTGCTCAAATTGGCCGTATTGGGCTGTGCGCCCCAGTAAATGGTCACGGGGCCGGGATCACCACCGGTGGACGGCACGCCCGTGTTAAAGACCTGCGCATCGGCGTCCTGCGGGAAGAAGCAGGTCGTGGTATGGCCATCCGGCGCGCTCAACAGAATGTTAGTCTTGTCGCTGAAGGTCAGGGACCACGTGCCGAGCGGGCTGCCGGTGTTGGTCACCGAGCCCAGCAAGCCGCCGTAGCCGGCGACGATCGTGTTGGTGAAGGGATAGCCGGGCCCGCCGAAGATTGCGGTGTCACTACCAAACAGGTAATTGTTATTGTTGGCGTTGCCGAGCTTGTAGCGCAGCGCACCGATCACGCTGCCGTCCGCCTGGCGGTTCACAAACCAGACAATTGCATTGGCCTGGTTCCAGTCCGGGGCGATGTCCTGAACATTATTGCCAGGCATGATCATAATGTGCGTCTGGTAGCCGTTGTTGGTCGGCATGGCTGCCAGGGTGTAGGAATAAGTGACGGGCGTCGCGCTTTCGTACCACCCATAATAGAAGTCATGCGGCGAGACGTTGGTCACCACGGTGGCAATGCTCTGGCGATCATACTGACCACTGTCGTCGTACAGGTTCAATCCTTGGATGACCGGCTGGGTGGTAAGATTGTTCATCGTCGGCGGTGGCGGCGGCGTGCCTTCATACTGGAGGCCGATGTTGCTGATCCAGAAACCAGCGTAGCCGGTCTGGCCGGTGCCGGTCCATTTTTTGAATCCAAGACCCATGACTTGGTCGATTCCCGATGTTAGCGGATTAATGGGCGTAGTAACGGTCACCCACCCGTTGCTGGCGGCAACAGGGATGTCGTTCTGACCAAGCGTGATCCAGGCAAAACCGTTTCCAACAGCCCAAGTTTGCCACTTGTCGCCAGGAGTACTGTTGAAAGCAGGAATTTCGATTGTGGAATAGGCCGGATCCCATAGCACATCGTAAACTACATTGGTAAACAGCAACAAATTGGTGGTTGCGGTGCCGTTCCACCATGAACCCGCCCACAAGCTGAGAATCACGGCTTGATCACCACCACCCAGGTTATCCACCACATGCACGGAACTGCTGGCCGGACTATTGAAGGTGCCCGTGTCGATTGAACTGCCGCCACTTTGACCACCCCATGCGCTCAAGTTCCACACGGCGGTGTTGCCATTGTTCAAATTGTCGGGGTAGATCGTGACCAGTTGGGCATGGGCGACCCCGGCCGTCCACGCCAGCGCCAAGCCAACGGCGGCCAGGCAGGACATTTTTAACAGGTTTCTTTTCATAGGTGTTTGTGTTTGGTTGGTTGCTCGGTTAGGTGTTAAGGAAAGAAGGTACTGCGGTTTGGATTTGAAATGGTTATGACAGTTCTGATTTGCCTTTTACTTCAGCAGATCTTCCCTGCCGACAACAGGTTGTTAGACAACCCGCTTCCGGATGGATCCGCCACCCACCATCGCCGTGCAGAGACAATAACTGCTCACTCATGCGAGGTAATTTGGTCAAATGGTTACATGCCTATGCTACAACATCAGTCTGGAATTGCATGTCGCCTAAAATGGGGACAGCCGGGCGAGGCGACTAGCCGGTTTAATCACCGGCCTTGACCGTCCACATCCCGAGGGGGTACACCAGCGGAAGCGTGCCGGGACCACTCGCCGTGCCAACAGTGTCTTGCATTTTTAGCGATTCCACATGGCCATCGTGAAACGCGTAATTAAAACGGTTGGCATGCTGTTTGTAGAGCAATTGCCCTTCACTCACGCCACCGCCGCTGAACAGAAGCTTTGGATCGGTGGTCGCTGAAGACGAGTCATATTGATACAGGGCGGTCCAACTAGCCCCACTGCAGTAGGGACCGACGCTAACGCACGGCCAGATGTTCCCTTCAGAACCCTGGTTGCAGGCTTGTTCGGCCAGCAGGATGGTTCCGGCTGGATCTTTGACCACCGAAACCGGATATCCTTTTGCTCCCATGTCCAGGTTACCCGAACCCTGCCAATAGATGCCGACGCCATGCCGGGACACAATATTGGCATACAAATCCGGCAGCCGATACCTGCCGTTCTCGGGGTCCACCTGGACTTCACTGCCCCAAGTGGTGCCCACGGCATTCATTTCATAACTCTTGACGGCGTATTTCAGCGGCGAACCGGAATCGCTCGGATCGGTGTGCATCCAGTAAATCTTTGGAAGGTTGAGGTCCGTCGGACACGCCACCACCGGGATGGCGATTGGCGCGTTGAGCAGTGCTGCCTCCGTCGCATCGTAGGCATAAACACCAAACTTGATCTGGTCGGGCGTAATGCTGGCGCTGCCGCCCAGATAAGGGTAGCAGAAGGAGTCCCAGCCGGCCTGGTTGCCGTTGCCGGCGCCCGCATAACCTGCCGGCGGAAACATTTCACCATTGTCGCCGGCAAACAGGTTGATGCCCAGGTCGCACTGTTTGATTTGACCGGAGCACTGCAACCGCTGGGCCCGGCCTTTGGCCTTGGCGAGGGCGGGGAGCAGAATGGCCGCGAGAATCGCGATAATGGCGATGACCACCAGAAGTTCAATCAAAGTGAAGCCGCCCCGGGCGGAGGTTGAAGCCGCGCGGCGCCGGGCAAACCACTTGGAGGAATCGGGCATGATTGTCATTGGAATTTGATTTTGGGGTGCTTTGCTTTAGTTTTTTCGTTCTATTCTGCTTCCGTTACTCGCACTATACTTTAAATGATTTAATTGTCCATCAGCACGACCATTTTTCTGCCGTTGATGGCATATTTCTTTCCCGGCGGCGGCGGCGGGAGCTGAATGCCTGCCGCGGCGGCCAGTTCTTCGACGCTGGCGGGGCTTCGGTGATTCGCCATTTGAAAGCGGAACATCGCCCGGTTCAACTGCTGCAGGATCGGCAGGTTGGCATCCGAACTTTGCGCCACGGCTGGCGGAGGCGGGGGCGGCGGCTGGCTGGGCGTGGGCGGCGGCGTGTTGGCGTTGGGCGCGGTCGGAGTCGGGGTCGTGGTGGTCGGCGTCGTGGTGGCTGTCGGCGTTGCGGGCTGGGTTGTGTCCGGCGCGGCGGGAGCGTTCGTCACCGGTTTGGGGCTTTCCTTCTTACCACAGCCGGCGGCGAACAAAGCCACACTTAACACGAGCACCAGCTGCAGTCCTTTCCCACACACGAACTGCGGCCTGGCATCCGGCACCTGACCTGGATACAATATCATATCTCGATGGTTTGATCTGGTATGCAAATTAAATTAGCCCATTTTGCCCTGCAAGGCAAAGTCCCTAAAATAGGGGACAAGCGCTTTCCGCCAATGCCCCTAGAGTGATGAAAACCAGCATCAATAATGCCATGAAATCAAGGGTTTTGACGCCGTTCCCCGCTGCAACGGCCTTCCTGCCTCCAGCCCGGGTCCGCCTCTTGCGCCTGGACGAAATTCTGACTCGCGTTCTGCCTGCGGGCCGGCCGCTGCAGCCATAGCCTTGCCTGCATGAGCGCCAATCCTCCAATCCCGCATGGCAACGGCCGGTCCTACCGCGGTTCGTTCGCAATCATGACCGTCCTGTTTTTCATGTGGGGATTCATGACGGTGTTCAACGACGTCCTGATTCCACGGTTCAAGGAGGCGTTTACCCTGAACTACTTCCAGGCGATGCTCGTGCAACTGGCCTTCTTCGGCGCCTATTTCATCGGGTCACTGATTTATTTCATCATCTCGTGGCTGGCGGGCGATCCCATCGCCAAAATCGGTTACAAGAACGGCGTGGTGGCGGGCCTGCTCCTCTCCGCCACCGGCAGCGCGTTGTTCTGGCCGGCGGCCAATGCCACCTCGTATCCGATGTTCCTGGCGGCGCTGTTCATCGTCGGGTCGGGTTTCGCCATGCTGCAAATCGCCGCCAACCCTTACGTCACCATCCTCGGCCCGGAATCGACGGCGTCCAGCCGCCTGAACCTCGCCCAAGGGTTCAATTCCATCGGCACCACGATCGGGCCGTTGATCGGCGGGTATCTGATTTTCCAATACTTCGCGCGGAGCGGCGCCCACGGCGCGGAATCGGTGAAGGTGCCGTACCTGGCGTTCTGCGTGATCTTTCTGGTGCTGGCGGCCGGGTTTTTTTTCATCCATCTGCCGCATGTGGGCGAGGGCCAGGTGCAGCCCGGGGCGGGCGCGCTGCGATATCCGCATGTGGTCCTCGGGGTCATTGCCATCTTCATGTATGTCGGCGGGGAAGTGGCGGTGGGCAGCGCCATCATCAATTTCCTGGGACAAAAGTCCGTGGCCGGGCTGTCACAAGTGGACGCGAGCCAATACGTTTCGATTTACTGGGGCGGCCTGATGATCGGGCGGTTCATGGGCGCAGTGATGTTGAGCGAGATGAAGCCGGCCCGGAAACAGGGGTTCCTGCTGGTGATCCCGATCCTGGCGTGGCTGCTGTTGTGGGCGGCCAAGAGCGCGCCGCTGGACGCGCTGCACGGCGAGGCGCCGGCGCCGGTGCTGGCGCTGTGGGGCCAGGCGTTCGCGGCCAACTGGGCGGTGTTCAAAATCTATCTGCCGTTTGTCGGCTTGTGCTGGCTCCTGTTCCAATTTGGACAATCGAAGGCCGGCCGCACGCTGGTGATTTTTTCGGCCACGGTCGTGGCGCTGCTGCTGACGGCGATTCTGCTTGGCGGGCCGGTGGCGATGTGGTGTGTGGTGGCGGTGGGGCTGTTCACCTCGATCGGCTGGTCCAACACGTTCTCGCTGGCGCTGGAAGGCACGGGCATTTACAAGAGCCAGGTGTCCTCGCTGCTGGTCATGGCCATTTTGGGGGGAGCCATCCTGCCGCCCCTGCAGGGTTTCGTGGCAGACCATCTGCAGCTGCAATTGTCCTTCATCGTTCCCCTGTTGGCCTATGCGTATGTGGCCTTCTACGGCTGGAAAGGCCATCGGATCGGGCGCCCTCGTCCGGCGACCTGAGCGGTCTCAGCGGACGGCGGGGCTGCGGCCGCGTTCTTCCCGGGCGGTGAAATGCCCGTACTTGGCCACCGCCTGGGCGCGCGAGCGCACGTGGAGCTTCTCATAGATGCGCCGGATGTAGGTGACCACCGTTGCCACCGTAATCCCCAGCTTGTCGGCGATTTCCTTGTACAGGTAACCGCACGCGAGAAACTCGAGCACTTCCCGTTCGCGCGGGGAGAGGTTGGCGGATTCGTCCGTCTGGGGGGCGGCGCGCACGAAGGACTGCACCACCTTCCGGGCGATGTTGCTGGTCATGGGCGACCCGCCGGCGTGCACGTCCTTGATGGCGGCCAGCAGCTCGTCCCGCGGCGTCTGCTTCAGCAGATAACCGCTCGCCCCCACGGCCAGGGCGTCGAAGATGTGATCGGTGTCCTCGTAAACGGTCAGCATGACGAACTGGGTCGTGGGCAGTTGGGGCTTGAGCTGGCGCACGCATTCGATGCCGCTCATGCCCGGCAGATTGATATCCATCAACACCACGCTCGGCTTCTCCGCCGGCAACTTCAGCAGCGCGCTCTCGGCGTTGCCATAATGGCTGACGCACCGAAACCCGGGCGCGTGCCGGACCCAATCCGACAGGATTTCCCGGGCCGGACCGTCATCTTCCACAATCGAAACTGCAATGCTCATCCAATCCTTCTTCTACCTCATCTTGCGCAAGCCGGATTGTCGTCAGTTTAGACGACACCGCCGGCCCTGTTTCCCGTCGCGCAGCCGTTGGTTTGTCGGCAGGATTGCCCCGCGCGGTAAAAGCGCATACCCTGAAACCCGTGCCGCGGCAATTTAAATTCTCGTCCGGCGTGCACCGGCTCATGCGGATTGGCGCCGCCATGGGGATCGGCCTGCTGTGGGCATGCGGTCGGGCGCTCGCCGGCAGCACCAATGCACCGCTGCCCGACTACACCATCGCCGGGTGGCAGACCGAACAGGGACTGCCCCAGGACTCCGTCACTTCGATCGTGCAAAGCCGGGACGGGTACCTGTGGCTGGGCACCTACAACGGCCTGGTGCGTTTCGACGGCGTGCGCTTCAAAGTTTTTGACACCAGCACCACGCCGGAATTCGGCGACAACCGGATCACGAGTTTGTACGAGGACGCCTACGGCACCTTCTGGATCGGTCATGAAACCGGCAAGCTCACCCGGATGCAGGACGGGAAATTCCAGCCGGTCAATCTGGGAACCAACTGGCCGGGCGGCGCCATCATCGCGACCAAACCCGATGCGGACGGCGTCCTCTGGGTCCTCAGCAAGGAAGGCGCGGTGCTTTCGTTGCAGGGAGCCAAATTGATCGCCACCAACACCGGCCCCCGGGACAGCGGCCCGACCCTGGCCAAGGACCGCAACGGCCAATTGATCAACGTGGACACGCTGGTGACGAATCCCTATGTGGTGGTGCCGTCGCTGGCCAAGGACCGCAACGGCGAGCTGTGGCTGGTGCGCGGCAGTCTGCTGGGTACGCTGAGCAATGGCCAGCTGGTCCCCTGGGTGCCCAGCGTCCAGCCGGAAACCAGCGACGTGCAAATGGCCTGCGCGAGCCGGGACGGCGGCTTGTGGCTCATGGGTTTTGAGCGGATGAAAAAGCTGGTCGGCCGGGGAACCGTCCTGGACCTGGGGCCGACTCCCTGGGGACAGGATTATGTCACCGCCCTGCTTGAGACCAAAGCCGGCCTTTTGGCCGTGGGCACGTTGCGGAACGGGCTTTACCTCTGGTCGCCGGAGGGAAATTGCCTGCATTTCTCCCGGCAGAATGGACTGTCCCACGATTGGGTGCTCGACTTGTGCGAAGACCGGGAGGGAAATTTATGGGTGGGCACCGGCGGCGGCGGCCTGGACGTGCTGCGGCGGCGGAAGGTGGAAATGGTCAAGGCGCCCGATGACTGGCGGGGACGGGCCGTTCTGTCCGTGGCCCCGTCGGCACAGGGAGGCGTCTGGGTGGGCACGGAAGGCGCGGGCCTGTACCGGGTGAACAACGGTGAAGTGGCCCCGTTCGTCGAAACGAATGGACTGTTGAATTTCTTCATCTGGTCGGTGCTCGAGGACCGGCGGGGCGAGTTGTGGGCGGGGACATTTGGCGGCGGCGTGTACGTGCATCGCGACGGCAAGCTGCAATTTCCAAAAGGGCTGGAAGATCCCACCGCCGTTGTTTTTGCCCTGTACGAAGACCGGCAGGGCATCATGTGGGTGGGAACCCAATCCGGCCTGGTCCGCTATGACAACGGCCAGTGCACCTGGTACACGCGCAAGGAAGGCCTCGTGTTGCCGAATGTGCGGGTCATCACGGAGGACGCCGCCGGCACCATCTGGTTTGGCATGTCGGGTGGCGGCCTGGGACAGCTCAAGGACGGCCAGGTCAGGCAGTATGGCCGCTCCGACGGCTTGCCGAGTGATTTTGTCTGGTCGCTGCTGGCCGACCCCGACGGCACGCTCTGGGTGGGCACGCTGGGCGGCGGTTTGTGCCGGCTGCGCGACGGCCGGTTCGCCACGATTTCCACGCGCGAGGGATTGCCAAACAATGTCATCTGCCACATCGCGGAAGACGCCCGGAGCAACTTTTGGTTCAGCTCCTACGGCGGCATTTTCCGGGTGGCCAAGGATGAACTGAATCGCTGTGCGGATGGCCGGTTGAGCACCGTCAACTGCCTGGCTTATGGCAAAGCCGAAGGCCTGAGCACGCTGGAATGTTCCGGCGGACTCCAGGCCTCTGGCTGCCAGACGGCGGACGGGCAGCTCTGGATTCCCACCATCAAGGGCCTGGCGGTGGTCCGTCCGACCAGTTTGAAAATCAATCCGTTCCCCCCGCCGGTTCTGATTGAAGAAGTCACCGTGGACGATCAGCCGGTGGCCTTGCCCAAACCGGGTCCCGCCGCCGCCCCGCTGCAAATTCCGCCGGGGAAACATCGACTCGAAGTGCATTACACCGGCCTCAGCCTGGTCGCGCCCGAGAAAGTGCGCTTTCAATACCGCCTGGACGGCCTGGAACCCGACTGGGTGGATGTCGGCACCCGGCGCGTGGCGTATTACAGCTATCTGAAACCGGGCGATTACGTGTTCCGGGTCACCGCCTGCAACAATGATGGCATCTGGAGCGAATTTGGCCCGGCGCTCGCGTTCACGGTCCGGCCCTGGCCCTGGCAGACGTGGTGGTTTCAAATCGGGGCGGTGCTGGCAGGTGTCGCCGCCGTGGCGGGCTCGGTGCGCTCCTTCACCCGCCGGCGCCTGCACGAAAAAATGGAACGGCTGGAACGGCAACGCGTCCTCGAAAATGAGCGGGCGCGCATCGCCAAGGACATCCATGACGATCTGGGCTCCAATCTGGCGCGGATCATGATGCTCAGCCAGTCCGACCGCGCCGAAGGCGAAAACGCAGCCCAGGTCCTCGCCCGCCTGAACAAGGTCTATCTCACCACCCGGGAATTGACGCGGACGATGGATGAAATCGTCTGGGCGGTCAGCCCGCACCACGACACGCTGGACAGCCTGGTGAACTATCTGGGCAAGTTCGCGCAGGATTTTTTGAATGTCGCCGGCGTCCGCTGCCGTCTGGTGGTGCCCATTGAACTGCCGGCCTGGCCGCTCACCGCCGAAGTGCGCCATAGCCTGTTCCTGGCCTTCAAGGAGGCCCTGCATAACGTGGTGAAGCACGCCGCGGCCACCGAGGTGCACGTGTCCCTCACCATCACGCCGTCGGGCTTCTCGGTCACGATCGAAGATGACGGGGTGGGCTTCGAACCCGCCCGCCCGGCGCCGGCGGCCGGTGAAGGGACCGCCCTGCGCATCGCCGGGGGCAACGGTCTGGCCAACATGCGCAAGCGCCTCGAAGCCATCGGCGGCGAATGCCGGGTGGATGCCGCCCCCGGCAAGGGAACCCGGATCACCTTCGCCGTTCCGGTCAAAAAATAATCCGGCTCCGGTGGCAGTTGAGAGAGGAACCCGGCCGCTTCATTTGGACTTTGCCCCGCCCGGTGCAGCGTTTGTCAATTGCGGGTCGCGAAACGGCTGATTCGCTTCGTACAATCCGATTTGGTTTTCAAGGATGTTGACCAAGGCGGTGTTGTGTTGTGCCGTCGCCAGCTCCAAGGCGTGCCGGGCGGTTTGAACCGCTTCGGAGTACCGACCCGTTTCGGCTTCGGCCGCGGCCAGCGTCGTGAGGAGAGCCGGATTTCCGCCGCCGGATAGTTGAACGGCCCGCTGCGCCAGGTTGAGGGCCACGGCACCGTTCCGAATCGAAGGGTCCGGAGAAATCGCCAGGATCCGGGCCACCGTGCCGAGCACGTAGACATTGTTCGGTTCGATCTCCGCGGCCAGCCGATAATGTCCGACCGCCTCAGTCAGTCGCCCCTTTTTGAACAAGGCGTTGCCGAGGTTGACCTGGACTTTTGCATCCTTCGGATTGACCGCCAGAGCGGACTGGTAGTGAAGAATCGCCTCATCCGCACGCCCGGCCAGGAAAAGGGCGTTGCCCAGATTCGCCTGGGCGCTGAAATTGTCGGGGTTGAGCGCCAACGATTTTTGGTAGTGGACGATCGCTTCCTCCGCCCGACTCCTCATCAGCAGCGCATCCCCCAGGTCGGCCTGGACATCGGCCTCGCCGGGTCTGACCGCCAGGGATTTTTGGAGATGCGCGATAGCCTCGTCCGCGTTCCCTGTTTGCAGCAGCGCCTTGCCGAGCTTGGCCTGCGCATCGGCATTGGCCGGCTCGACGGCCAGAGACTTTTGGAACTCGAGGATTGCCTCGTCCACCCGGCCCTTTTCCAACAGGCAGGCGGCGAGGTTATTGCGGGCTTCGACATCGCGGGGTTCGGCTTCCACCGCTTGCTGGAACTGAATCAGGGCTTCATCCGTGCGCCCGAGGCGGACCAGCGCGATCCCCAGCCCATTGCGGGCGGGAGCATTCCGTGCTTGAATCTCGAGGCTTTCCTGGAACCGGGCGATGGCTTCATTCACCTGCCCAGTCTGCAGGAACGCGTCGCCGAGATTGTTCAAGGCCGGGACAAATCGAGGCGAGGCGGCAAGGGCTTTTTGATATTGCTCGAACGCTTCGGTGATCTGCCCGTTCTGGAAAAGCAGGTTGCCGAGGTTGTTGCGCGCCAGGAAACAATCCGGGTTCCGGACCAACGTGGTCTGCCAGAGCGTTTCCACGTTCGTGTACACCCCGCATTGACGCCAGGTCAACCCGCCCAGCGTCAGCAGCAACACTCCGTAAAATGCCCGCCTCAGCAAGTCACGGCGCGGGGCGATGACCTCCAACGCCCGGTCTAGGCCCGCCGCGGCGAGCGCCAGCATGCTCATGCACCCGAAATACTGCCAGTGGTCCGACACAAACGTGTATTGCATCATGTACAACACCTGAATCAACACCAGGAAAGATGTCGCCAGGTAGAAATGCACCAGCGCTACACCCGCTCCCCGGCCTGCCCGCTTCCGCATCACCCATAATCCGGCCAATAGCCCCACCGTCGCCGCCGGATACACCCACTGACCAGCAGTGGCCGCATCGACTTTCCACCGCTCGTAGATAAAGGTCAGCGGATACGGGAAAACCAACTTTCCGAGGTAAAACCAGAACGATCGCCCCGACACCAGCACCCGCTCCGGGAACGTCATTTGGAAAGTCTCACCGGTGGCTCCGGTTAACTGTTCGACGTGCAGGGTCAGCCACCCCATCGCGAGCGCAATCCCCACCATCACCGCCACGGGCCATCCCCAGCGCCAGGCCAGCCGCCCGCGCTTCCACCACCCCACCAACAGCAGCGTCACCGGCAGAAAACTCACCGCCGTCTTCGCCAGCATTGCCAGCGCGAACAACCCCAACGCCAGCATCGCGTAGCGACAGTCCGCTCCCGGCCGGGTTCGCGATTCATAAACTCCCAGCCCGGCAAACCGCAGATACGCCCAGGCCGCTCCCAGCACCAGCGCTCCTGACAGCGTGTTCTTCAGTTCGGTCATCCACGCCACGCTCATCACGTTCACCGGATGCAGCGCAAAGAGCGCTCCGGCCAGCCAGGCGGCGCGCACCTCCAACCGTTTGAGCACCTGCCACAGCAACACGGACACCAGCCCGTGCAACAGGAGGTTCTGCAGGTGATACCCCAGCGGATTCAGCCCCCAGAGATGGTAGCCGATCCAGAAGACGGTAAAACTCAGGGGATAATATTGGCAGGTGGCGCCGGGTTGAAACCAGATGTCCCGCAAGCCGCCGGCGGAGCGTAGCGCGTCGTTGGCGGTGATGTACGCGTCATCGTCCCAGAGGAATCCGCCGCGCCACGCCGGGAGGTAGGCGAGGGCAACCACGGCAACCAACAGCAACCCTCCCACCCAATCCTGCTGACCAAATCCGCGCAACCGCGTTCCGCCCGGGGGTGCGGGTTGCGGTGAAGCCGGCTTTGCCATTGGCGCAAACTAGTCAAATCGCCTTTACATCGCAATCGCGGACGGCCCGCCGTTCAACGTTTTAGCTTTTGAAGCCTCGTCGGCGACGCATCCAGGGGAAATCGGCCAGGGGAAAGTGGAGCCAGCTGTCGGGATTG
>DATJOW010000202.1:0-7044 GCA_035506715.1 Candidatus Acidiferrum sp.
GTGTTCGCCCACAACGACCTGGATGACCTCGAAGACAAATTGAAATGGGCCGGGAAAGTCCAAAGTCCAAACTCCAAGATCCAAGGTCAGCCGCGCACGCTAATCGTCACGGAAAGTGTCTTCTCGATGGACGGCGATGCCGCGCCGCTGCGGGAAATGGTTACTCTCAAGGAAAAATATGGCGCGTGGCTGATGGTGGACGAAGCGCACGCGACCGGACTTTACGGAAAAAACGGCCGGGGGCTCGCTGATGAATTAGGCGTGAGCGGCCGGATTGAAATCCAGATGGGCACGCTGGGCAAGGCCGTCGGAGCTGCGGGCGGCTATATTTGCGGCTCGCGACCGCTGATTGATTTTCTCGTCAACCGCGCCCGGAGCTTTATTTTTTCCACGGCACCGGTCCCCGCTGCCGCTGCCGCTGCCGCCGCCGGCATCCGCTTTATCCAATCCAAAGCCGGCGATAATCGGCGCAAACAACTTTTCGAACGAATCCATCAATTGAATCCGCAATCCGCAATCCGCAATCCGCAATTTGTGAGCGCCATTATTCCGGTTCCCATCGGCGACGAAGCCCGGGCGGTTACCGTGGCCGCCGCGTTGCGCGACCAGGGCATTCTTGCGCCGGCGGTTCGCTATCCCACCGTGGCTCGCGGACGGGCCCGGTTACGCGTGACCCTGACGGCGCTTCACACCGCTGAAGAAATTGATTTGCTCGTCGCCGCGTTGGAAAAAATCGTAAATCGTAAATCGTAAATCGAAAATTCAGATGCACCCGTTCGCCAAACTTGACCATCGGTTCGTCTGGCATCCGTTCACCCAGATGCGCGACTGGCTGAAGCGTGAACCGATCGTGATTGTGGCGGGAAAGGGCGCGGTGCTGCGCGACGTGCGAGGACGTGAATATCTCGACGCCAATGCGTCGATCTGGACGAACCTGCACGGCCATCAAAATCCCAAAATCAACGCGGCCATTCGCCGCCAGCTCGGGAAAATTGCGCACAGTTCCGCCCTCGGCCTGGCCAATGAGCCGGCCAGCCGGTTGGCCGCCAAACTGGTGGAAGCCTCAAATGCAATAGTAGGGCGCGCTGTCCCCAGCGCGCCGGTTTCACCAAAGCGCGGGCGGCGTGGTGCGGACACCGCACCCTACCTGAACAAGGTTTTCTTTTCGGATGATGGTTCGACTGCGCTCGAGGTCGCGCTCAAGTTGGCCTACGAATTCAGCCGCCGCACCGGCCGGAATCCGAGGCCGCGATTCCTTTCGCTGGAAGGCGCGTACCATGGCGACACGGTCGGGGCGGTCTCGCTCGGCCACATCAATTTGTTCCACAAGACTTATTCCGGATTGCTGTTCCGGTCGGATCGGGTGATGGCGCCGTATTGCTATCGCTGCCCCTTCAACCGCGCCAAACCGGAACGCGCCGACGCGAGGGCATACCGCCAGTGCCATTGGGAATGCGTTGATCTCGTCGAGAAAAAGTTCGTCGCGCAAAAACGGAAGGCCGACGGCTACGCGGGATTCGTCTTCGAACCGCTGATGCAGGGCGCGGCGGGCATGATACCCCAGCCGTCGGGCTGGCTGCGGCGGGTGACGGACATCGCGCGCGGCCACGGCGCCCTGCTCATCGCCGATGAAGTCATGACCGGTTTTGGACGAACCGGGAATCTCTCAACCCTCAACCCTCAACCTTCAACTTCTTTGTTCGCCTGCCAGCACGAGGAGGTGCAGCCGGATTTTCTGTGTCTGGCCAAGGGCCTGACCGGCGGCTACCTGCCGATGGCGGCAACCTTGACGACCCGGGAAGTGTTTGACGCCTTTCTTGGTGAATATACCGAGTTCAAAACATTTTTCCACGGTCACAGTTATACCGCCAATCCGCTCGGCGCGGCAGCGGCGCTGGCCAGCCTGGAGATCCTGCACAGCCGGAAATCCATTCAAGCACGGCAGAAACTTGAACGGGTTTTGCGCAGCGAGCTACAGACGCTCTGGACGCTGCCCCAGGTCGGCGACATCCGGCAGGTCGGCCTGATGGCCGGCATCGAACTGGTCCGCGACTGGCGGACGCGGCAGTCTTTTGATTTGCGCGAACGCGCGGGCATCCGGGTTTGCGAGGCGATGGCCCGGCGCGGCGTGCTGACCCGGCCCATCGGGAACGTCATTGTCTTGATGCCTCCCTATTGCACGACGCCAGCCCAAGTGCGAAGCATGGTCCACGCCGTTTACGATGCCATCAGCGAAGTCACCGGCAAGGCAACATTATGAGCTTGGAGTCGTGGTGTTGCTTTGGACCCCGGTTTCGAGCCACAGGCTCGAGGCCACAGCGGAATCATTTCGTCCGTGCCAATTTTAACAAACGCTTGAACTGCGCTTCGGTCACCGGCATGACGGACAGGCGCGATTGCTTGACGAGTTTCATCTCCCGCAGAATTGTATCCGTCTTGATGGCGGCCAGGACAATCGGCTCAGCCAGGGGTTTGACCGGCACGAGATCCACCGCGGACCAGTCGCCCTCGTCCGCCGTCGCGTCGGGATAAGCCGGCCGGGTCACCCGCGCGAGGCCGACGACGGATTTTTCCTCGCCGCTGTGATAAAACAGGGCCTGATCGCCGGCTCGCATCGCGCGGAGATGGTTTCGCGCCGCAAAATTGCGCACGCCGGTCCAGGCGGTTTTCCCATCCTGGACCAATTGGGCCCAGGAGTAGGCACCGGGTTCGGATTTTACCAGCCAGTAGTTCACAGAAACAATTTACGATTTACGATTTACGATTTACGATTGCCGAATGAGTTTGGCCGATAACCTGCAGGCAATTCAACAACGGATTCGCGCCGCGTGCGAACGCGCCGGGCGGGACCCGGAGTCTGTGACGCTGCTGGCCGTCTCCAAGACGCATCCGCCGGAAACCATCCGGGCGGCGGCGGACGCCGGCCAGATTCTCTTTGGCGAGAACAAGGTGCAGGAGGCCAGGGCGAAAATCCCGTTGTGCCCGGGCCGGCTGCGCTGGCAGTTCATCGGCCATCTGCAATCGAACAAATGCCGCGACGCGGTGGAATTGTTTGAAATGATTCAGAGCGTGGACAGCCTGGCGCTGGCGCAGGAACTCAACAAGCGCGCGGAGGCGGCGGGCCGGACGATGCCGGTGTTGCTGGAGGTGAACGTCGCCGGCGAAGCCAGCAAATTCGGGTACGCACCGGACAGGCTGCTGGCTGAGCTGGGGGCGCTCAACGCGCTGCCGCGGCTGGAAATCCGGGGCTTGATGGCCGTGCCGCCGTGGACAGCGGACCCGGAAAAAACGCGGCCGCATTTCCGCCGGTTGCGCGAGTTGAGGGAAAGGGCCGAATCGGCGCTTGGAGCTCCGTTGGCGCATTTGAGCATGGGCATGAGCGATGACTATGAGATTGCCATCGAGGAGGGCGCCACGATGGTCCGCATCGGCACGGCGCTGTTCGGACCGCGGGTCAAAGGTGCGCCGCGTCCGGCGGAGGATTGAAATTTACTGCATTTCGGGCGAAATGGTTTAACTTGAACCGATGACAATTGACACATTCAAACGCGAAATCAACGCCGCGCTCAAGACGTACGACAAATTTGTCGTGTGCCTGGAAAAAACGCCGGAGGATTTCGAGGCGTCGCTGGTTTCGCTGATGGAAAAAGCCATCACGGCCTATGCCAATCGCGGTCCGGGCCTGCGCCACGGCATCGCGCTGGACAACCGGGTGACGATTATTTTGAGCCAGGGCGATGGCGATCGGCCGTTGTGCGGCATTTATTTCAACCTCCATTCGCCGTACCAGAAGAACGCGCTGCCCAAAACCGTGAAGGCGTTCTCCGAAAAATCGCCCAAAAAGGGAGATTGAAACACAGGGGCCGAGGGAATGCGGCCGCCGGCGTCCCCGGCATTCAAATCAATCACTAGGCTTGTGACTTGGTTCCGGCAAAATCACCGGTCCCGAACCTCGTCACCCACCTGCGCCTCCCCGGTCACAAGGTCGGCGACAATGTTGTTCTCGCGCTGCGGGCCGGTAATCCTGACTTCGCCGACTTTCAGGCCGATGCGATAGAGAAACAGGCTTTGCTCCAGACGGGGCATCTGGCCGACGGGAAAACCCAGCACGACAAACCGGCCGGCCGCGTTGTAGGAGACAACCTTGGCCGTGAGCGAGTTGTCGGGGGTGACAATCGCCGGCGCGGTCGGGGCGGAGGGCGGGGCCGGTTTGGCCGGCTTCGCGTGGTACGCGAAAGAGCTGCAGCCATTGATTAGCAGTCCCGCCGGCAGCAGAATCACGAGCACGCGCATCTTCATGCCGACAGTTAACCGCGCCGGGGGACACAGGTCAATTCATGATTCCGTGATGACTGTGTCGTCGTGTTCGTAAGCCGGCGCGCAACAGCACAGCAGGCGCAACGGCTCCTGGCCGGTATTCCACAGCTTGTGTTTGCGGCCCGGTGGAATGGCGATGGCGTCACCGGCCCTTACGTCGCGGGTTTCTCCGTCAATGCGAATCCGGCCCGTGCCGTGGGTGAGGTAATAAATCTCCTCGGTCCGGACATGATAATGTTCCTGGGTGCTGGCGCCGGCCGGCAGGCGCGCCTCGGCCAGGCTTTGATGGCGGATCGCTGAATTGCGGTGCGCCAGCAATTCGCGGATTTCCGAGCCGTCCTTGGTGATGAATGACGGAACAGCGTCGAGATTCTTGATGTCCATAAAATATTAATTAATTGAACCACGAAATACTCGAATGGACACGAAAAGGCCCTCACCCCGGCCCTCTCCCGTGGGACGGGAGAGGGGGAATCATCGTCCGTCCTTCAGGCTTTGGTGCAGCTCTTCATTTTCGTGTGCTTCGTGTATTTGGTGGTTACCCATTTTCTTAAAAGCCTTCCGGCATGCCAAAGATTTTCGTCCAGTTGGCCTGGCCCAGCACCACGCCGGCCACAATCAAAACCATGGCCGTCCAAAACGTGGCGGTGATCGTTTCACCCAAACAGAAATGTGACCAGGTCATGGTGCTCAACGGAATCAAATTGTTGAACAGCACGACCTGGCTGGTGCGCCAGTGGCGAAGGGCATTATTCCACAGCGCGTAGGGAATCACGCCGCCGAACACGACGCAGAACGCCAGCACTCCGAATGATTCGGCGCCGATGGTGATGTGATGCCAGGCGATCTCCGCCATCGCCAACGGCATCAGCGCGATGCCGGACATCCACATAGTGTGCGCCGCCACTTCCACCCCGCTCAAGTCCTTGCTTAAAATGCGCATTTGATGGCTGAAATTTGCCCACAGGATGCTGGCCGCCAATCCCAGGACTTCGCCGATCAAATCCATCTTGGCCGCCTTAAGTGCCGGCCAGAACAGGACCCACACCCCCGCCAATGCCAGCAATGCCGCACCGTAGCGCTGCGCGCTGGCCCAGGTCCGCCGCGGCCGCTCTTCCCAGAGCAAAGTCCAGACCGGCGACGCTCCGAGGTAAAGCGCCACGTGCGAGGCGGAGGTCAGGCGCAACGCCCAGTTGAAGATGACAATATAGACCGCGAGGCTCAACCCGCCGCGCAACCACAGTTGCCGGCGCTGCGGTTCGGTCAGCGGCCGGTATTCGCCGAGCCACGACGTGTACCGCAACACCGCCAGCAGGAGCAATCCGGCCGGGAGAAAGCGGATGCCGCCGGTCCAGATGGGCGGCCAAAAGGCGACCAGCCATTTGGTGCCGGCGTTGTTGCCGCCCCACATGACGATGACCAGCAGGAGGCTTCCGGCGATGGCCGCGCTGTTTTTCGATTGCGACACGCGGCGAGTAAGCCAACGCCGTCGCCGGTTGCCAATGAAATTTGTTGAAGCAGCGAGAATATTTAGGCACTGTTGACCTTATCCTCGACTCAACCACTGCCACCTCCGGGAGTTATGACGGTGTTCGGGACTTGTACTTGCACTCGATAAAAGTATGGACCGGGTGGAGTGGCATTGGTATCTGTAAAGCCGATGGTGCCTGGCGCGATGAATTTGAAAACGTTGCTACTAATTATAGAAAATGGAGCGCTAAGGTTTGTAGAACGTAGCAGTATGTAATCTCGGGCCGTATAGTCGGAATATCCCCATGTAATTTGAACGCCTGAGGAAGTTGACAATGGGGCAAGCAATCTTAAGACTGATGATGAATTCGTAGGATCGGTACCGGCAATCCACTCTTGATAGTTGTTTAAACCATCATTGTCTGTGTCAAGGTAGTCAGCCGAGCCGTCCGTCAACAATCCGTAGTTTTGGAGCCAGGCATAGGAGATTGTACTGGCCGGGGACTGGTATTCGTAAGCCCCGACATCCACGGTGCCGCCAGCAATGCGCGGGTTCCCATCGAAGTCGGTGGTGCCGGGGACGGCAGCATTAAAACCGGCGTTAATGCACGGTGAGTTACTCCCTAAGTGAACGTTCCCACCGGCTTGATCCACAAAAGACGGAGCGTTTGAAACACTGAACGCGTCAGGATATGCAAAGTCGGCAGGCACACAACAATGGCTTATACTAGGGCCATCAAATCCTACACCTGAGAAATCTCCATTCGTCGCCGAGTTGTAATATACGATGCAATTGTAAAGAATTACGGGTGAATAAAAGTCCATCCAGTTGTAATAAGGTCCATAAACCCCGCCACCAGAATCAGCCGAATTGTTCACTATCGTGCAGTTGTTCATCGTTGTGATTGCAAAAAAGAAAGAGATTCCCCCGCCCAAATTCGCAGAATTGCCGGTAAGAACACAGTTGTTGATAAAGTTATTGGTGTACGATTCAAAATCACATACCGCGCCACCACTACTATATGCTGTGTTGCCCTCAAAAAAGCAGTTGTTGAGGTTGTTGTCGACGAGGGCGCCGGAGTCAATGTACAAACCCAGAAAAGCGCCACCGCCCTTATTGTGTGCACTATTTAATTGTGAGACCAAATTTTGGGCAAAGCGGTTGACACATTTTGGTTTTGGCGAATGACGATCAGGCCCTGGCAGCGGAGCCAGGATTCCACGGTGACCCGCCACAGGGTGGCGAGGCGGGGTTGA
>DATJOW010000203.1:0-19087 GCA_035506715.1 Candidatus Acidiferrum sp.
TGGGTCAGCACCCATTTGAACGGATAACCGTGCGGATGGACCGTCGGCAGGATGTTGAACGACAGATCCAGGAAATTCATCGCCAGCGCCCACACGCAAACCGGCAGCATGATTTTGAAATCGGTCTTGGCTTTGACCGGCAGCAGCACGAAGAACGGCAGCAGGAAATGGCCGAAGATGAGCGCCAGGCTCACCCACCACCACGAGCCGTTCTCGCGGATGAGGTACCAGAACGTTTCCACGGGCATGTTCGCGTTCCACACGACAAAATATTGCGCAAACTCGGCGTAAGCCTGGAATATCGTGAAGGCGAAGAACAGCAATCCGAGGAAATAAAACTGGTTGTCGCGCAGCACGCGGTCGAGAATCCGTTGCCGCTGCAGGAGCACGGTGATGAGATAAAGCATTGCCAGCGCCGACCAGGCGCAACTAGCGAAAAAGTAAACGCCGTAGATGGCCGAGAACCACTGGTATTGCACGGCCTGCATCCAGAGCACCCCGGAAAACGTCAGCGTCAGCGCAAAGGCCACAATCCCCCACCCTGAATGAAACCGCAGCCGCTGCGTGCATTGCGCAGCGCCGCTTTCGTCCTGCTTGAACGACCAGTACCGCAGCCGCGATGACAGCAGCCACCAGACACCAAAGAAGACCGCTGAAGTGACGTAGAATCCCGGCATCGTGAATACCGGCCATTTCGCGCTTATCAGATTGTTGGCATGCGAATCGGCGTCCCGCATCCACGAATAAATCTCTCTGGCGAAAATCGCCACCGGCAGGAACAGGATGGCCAGCCACGGGAACAGCAACGCCCCGATGTCCTCGCCCACGCGGCGGGTGGCCACCGACCAGCCGGCGTCGCTCAAATGATGGACCATCACCAGGAACAACGCGCCGAGCGCGAGGCTCAGGAAAAACATGAACGCCAGGAGCCAGCAAACGCCGAACTTGGCCGGACTCAGCGCCGCGCTGACGACCGACAGCACGGCCCCGACGGCCATCAAGGCGGCGGGCGCTTTCCGCCATTTGGACAGGTCCAAGGGCGGCGACAGCGGGTGATTGTAATCGGATGAACTCATGATTTATTCGCGCATTGAACAGCTGAATCAAGTCTGGTAGGGCGGCGCTGCCGCGCCGCCTGGCCGAGCAGCAGCGCGGCCCTACCGGATTCGCGGCGAGAGCGACTAAAACTGGTTGGTTCAAAATTCACAATCATTTCTTTAAAGCGGCCTGCTGTTCCGGCGGCAAGTCAGCCACGGATCCCAGCTGGCTCAACTGCAACGCGCGCAAATAGGCAATGACCGCCCAGCGGTCCGCCACCGGCATGATGGGCCCGTAAGCGCCCATCGTGCTCTTGCCGTGCGTGATGGTGTTGAAGATTTCGCCGTCGGCCATTTCCACGATGCGCTTGTCCTGCAAATTGGCCACCGTCGGCATGACGCCCAGCTTTTTGGTGATGCCGTTGCCGTCGCCCAGCGCGCCGTGGCAGGGCGCGCAATAAATATCGAAGCGCTCGCGCCCGCGCGCGAGCAATTTGCCGGTGATGGGCAGGGGGTTGGTCTCGATAAAATTGGTCGTGCCGGCGGCGCGACCGGTGTTGACCGGCGCATCTTCAAACGGATAGACCGGCCCGTGGACAGTCAGGAGCGGCTCGCTGCGGGCAATCGTTCCCGGCGGCGGCAGTTGGGAACTGACGCCATTCGGGAAAAAATTGTTAGGCTGCGCTGGTCGGAGTTTCAACTGGCGGTCCATGTCCGGGAACACCTCGATGGGCGGCTGGCGCGAGAGCCGGCCCCGGAACCCGGCGATGCCGACCCCCACGGCCGCGCCGACGAGGATGATCAAAACGAAATAGAGGAAATGGCGCATCAGCTTGCCACCAGTTCGATGTGCGTGCCGCCGAGGGATTCCAGCAGCTTGCGGGTTTCGGTTTCGGAAAATTTCCGGTCGTTGGCGCCGATGACGAGGAAAAATTTGTCGCGCGAGGCCTGCGCAAAGCGCGTCTTGGCCAGCAGCGGATGCTGCAAACGCGGCAAGCCATTCAAAGCCAGCATGCCCACAAACGCCCCCACCGCCGCGCCGAGTACCATCAAAATGTAGGACGGCACGAAAGCCATCGGCGGGCTGAACATCGGTTTGCCGCCGACAATCATCGGGTAATCGAACGCGTTGCAGAACCAGATCAGGCCCATAGTCCCCACGAACGCGCCGCCGCCGAAGACGAGCGCGATCCACCCCACGAGCGAATTGCGATAGCCGGCCACCTGGTCGAGGCCATGAATCGGGAACGGCGTGAAGGTCTCCCAGCGGTGATAGCCTGCGTCACGTACTTTTTGCGCCGCCGCCAGGATGGCCGCCGGCGAATCGAATTCCGCCATGATGCCGTAGTACTTCGTCGTCATGGCCGGCCTCCTTTCGCTCCGCCCAGCGGGTGATGCGGATCGGCCTGCGGCGAGGCGCCTTTCACTTCCGCAATGGCGACCAATGGCAGGAATTTGATGAAGAGCAGGTACATCGTGAAGAAAGCGCCGAGCGTGCCGAGGTACGTCCCGACGTCCACCCAGGTCGGATAATACACGCCCCAGTTGGCCGGCAGGAAATCCTGGTACAACGATCCGACGATGATGATAAAGCGCTCAAACCACATGCCGATGTTGATGCACACGCCGATGACGAAGACCAGCGCCAGGTTCCGCCGGACGGCTTTAAACCAGAGCAATTGCGCCAGGCCCACGTTCACGACGAGCATGATCCAGCCGCCGTACCAGTAGGTGTGGCCGAACAATCGGTGGCCGAAGACCCAGCGCTCGTACGGGTCACCGCTGTACCAGGCGATGAAATATTCCATCAGGTAGATGTAAGCGATCACCAGACTGCTCAGCAGGGTCAGCTTGCAGATGCGGTCCATGTGCCGCGGCGTGATGATGTCCTCGAGCCGGCACCATTTGCGGAGCGGGATGAGCAGCACCAGCACCATGCCGAACCCGCAGTACACGGCGCCCACCACGAAATAGAGCGGGAAGATGGTCGCGTGCCAGCCGGCGAGCTGCGACGTGCAGAAATCCAAACCGACGATGGAGCTGACGGTGAATACCAGCAGCGTGCACAGGCCGGACAAGACGACGTAGGCCTTCTCGTAATTATGCCAGTGCACCGACGAGCCGGTCCAGCCCATGGCCAGGAAACCGTAGATGAATTTCTTCACCCGCGTCGTCGCCCGGTCGCGCAGCACGGCCAGGTCGGGAATCAAACCCATGTACCAGAAGAGCGTGGACACCAGCAGGTAGGTGTTGACGGCGAACACGTCCCACATCAGCGGCGAGCGGAACTGCGGCCACAGGCCGTTGGCATTCGGAACCGGGAACAGAAACCACGCGAACCACACGCGCCCGACATGGATGGCCGGGTACAACCCCGCCATCATGACCGAGAAAACCGTCATCGCCTCGGTGGCCCGGCCGATGGTGGTGCGCCAGTGCTGGCGCGTGAGAAACAGCATGGCCGAAATCAGCGTGCCGGCGTGCGCGACGCCGACCCACCAGACGAAGTTGATGATGTCCCAGCCCCAGGCGACGGGCGCGTTGTTGCCCCAGACGCCGATGCCGGTCGAAATCTGGTAAATTAACATGGACGGCAACAGCACGGCCGCACCGAGAACAGCCGGGATGAACAGAATCCACCACCACACCGGCGTCTTGCCCTCAGTGAAGGCCGAAAGTTTGTCCGTCAGCCAGCCCAGGCCGCGGTTGTTTTCCACAACCGGGGCGCGCTGCAATTCGGCCGGCGGCACGAGCGCTTTCAAATTGGCCGTGACTTCAGCCATCAGCCGGCTCCTTTCTTTTCGCCCTGGAACATGCCGCCGCGCTTTTCATATTCCTCGAAGCTGTACGGCCAGTCATGGTAATCGGGCATGCCCGGGTTCGGGTTGCGGATGCGCGCCAGGTAAGTCGTGCGGGGCTTCGTCAACAGTTCGCCGAGCACGGAATAATTTCGCTGCTGCGCCTTGAGTCTGGAAACGGTGCTGTCCGGGTCGCTGATGTCGCCGAACACAATCGCGCCCGCCGGGCAGGCCTGCTGGCAGGCGGTCTTGGGCACCGTGCCGGCGGCTTCGGTCAACCGCACGTCGCCGGACGCGCCGGCTTTGACCTTCTGCGCAATCTTCGCCTGCTCGATGCGCTGGGTGCAGTAGGTGCATTTCTCCATCACGCCGCGCATGCGCACCGTCACGTCCGGGTTCTTGACCATCCTGATCAAATCCCATTCGTCCTCCGGCCGCATGCCGCTGGCATCGGGATGCTTCCACCAACTCAACAGGTCCCATTTGCCGTCGGTCTTGTGCGTGAGCGGCGTGGGATAAAACGGCCCCTTGAGGTCGGCCAGCGGGCGCTTGTTGAAATCGAGATAATTGAAGCGGCGGACCTTGTACGGGCAGTTGTTCGAGCAATACCTTGTGCCGATGCAACGGTTGTACGCCATCACATTCAGGCCTTCCTGGTCATGGATGGTGGCGTTGACCGGGCAGACGTTTTCGCACGGGGCGGCCTCGCAATGATGGCACATCATCGGCTGGTTCACCGCCTGAACGTCGTCAATCCATTCGGCAAATTGCTGCTCGTCATCTTTCAGGAAGGCGTCCGACGCCTTTTCCTTTGCCGGGTCGGCGGTGTAATAGCGCTCCACGCGCAGCCAGTGCATCTCGCGTCCGCGCCGCACCTGGTCCTTGCCCACGATGGGAATGTTGTTCTCGCTCTGGCAGGCGACGACGCACGTGCCGCAGCCGACGCAGGCGTTGAGGTCCACCGCCATGCCCCACTGATGCAGCGCCGTCTTTTTCGCCGCATCGAGCGGGTTGGGATACAAGGGCGCAATGATGGGCGGCTCAACCCCGTGCATCTCATTGGCGAAATCCGGATCCTTAATGAACTCGGCTAGGTTCGCCTCGCGCACTGCCGGCCGGCCTTCCATGGACCAGTGATCCTGAGTGGTGGCCAACGGATGCGTTTCGCCAGTGTTTTTGACCGTTGCGCCCGATTCGATGTATTTGCCGGAGAAAATTTCGTAGGCGTTGAATCCGACGCCGGTGCCGACCCGCCCTGCCCTTTCGCGTCCGTATCCGAGCGCCAGGCCGATCGAATAATCCGCCATGCCCGGCTGCGTCCAGATGGGACCTTTGACGCTGCGGCCGTTCAGGGTGATTTCTACCACGTCGCCGTTCTGAACGCCCAACTCGCGCGCGGTCTTGCGGCTGACGAGCACCGCGTTACCCCAGGTCAGCTTGGTGATCGGGTCCGGCAGCTCCTGCATCCAGCCGTTGTTCGCGTAACGGCCGTTGTCCATCTTCGCGTCGCGATAGAAAATGAGTTCGAGGCGATCTCTCGAAGGCGGCGCGGCGCCGAGGCGGCCAGGGAAAGTCGAATAAAGCTTCAGATCCACCGGCTGCGGAGCGGAATCCGCCTTGAAGCCGCAGAACAAAAACTTTTTCCAGTCTTCCTCCGAACTCGCAAACGTCGTCCGGATGATGTCATGAGGATTCTTCTGCGTTTCGCCGGCTATGCGCGCCAAAAATTCGAGTACCGTCAAACCGCCGAACAGCGGTTGAATCAACGGCTGAATCGGAACAAGCGTCCCATCGCCCGTCGTCGCATCGCCCCATGATTCCAGGTAATGCGCCTCCGGGAAATGCCAGTCGCAAATCTCAAATGTTTCATCCTCGTGACTGCCGAGGCGGACAACGGTTTTCGATTTCGATTTCGCCGACCAATCCAGGCTATATACCGGATTGCAGCCCAGAATGATCAGTGTCTCGGCAGCGGCCGGAGCGAAATTCTGCAAATTCATCCCCATCATCGCTTGCACCGGAACCAAAGTCACCGTGTTGCCAATCGCGCCGAGCGCAGAATTGATGGCGTGAGCCAGCAAGTGAACTTCCAGCGGCTGGCGCTGACCGGCGATCACCAAAGTGTTCTTGCCAGCCGCATTCAAATCCTTCGCGCATTCAGAGATCCATTTTGCGTCAATGCCGGTCGGAATTGATGCAGTCGTTCCCGAAACTCCGGAAGCAATCGCAGCCGCAATCGCTCCCACCAAGCTTGCCGCCACACGCAGCCGGTGATCCGCACTCGCACCCGTGAGCGTGAACAGCGATTCGACGGCATAAAGCCGGCTCATCCCCGCGCCCGGCTTGCGCCCGGCGGCAAACCGGCGGATGTGATTCAGCGAATCATCTTCGCCGCCGAGGAAATCGCAATCCAGCGACAAAATGATTTTGGCCTTGTCGAAATGGAACACCGGCTTGACCGGCTGGCCGAATGCCTGCGTGGCGGCTCGCTGATGAATGCCCGAATCAATCGCGTCGCAGGTAAACCACTGCGATTTCGGGAATTTCTGCGCGATGACCTTTTGCAGCCGGGCCCGCGATGGCGACGTGCTGCTCTCGGCCAGAAACGCCAGCCCTTCGCCCTGGTTCGCCGCAAATTTCGCGGACAAATCGTCAAGCAACTTCAGCGCCTCGGCGCGTGAAACGGTTTGACCATTGTGGGTGAATCGCTTGGCCCGGTCGGGATCGTACAGGTCCAGAATGGACGCCTGCGCGTAACGGTCGGTGCCGCCGTTGGCGCCGGGAAATTGAGCGTTGCCCTCGATCTTGATCGGCCGTCCTTCGTAAGACTTGACGACCAGCGGAATCGCCCCGGTGCGCATGGGCATGGCCGTCGCGTAATATTCGGGCTCGCCATAAATGTATCCTTCCGGCTGCCGGCCGAACGGCTCCAGCTTCTCCTCCGGCCGGCGGCAACCGGACGCCATCAGGCCCAGGCCCGCCAGCGCGAATGACGCGGACATGATCTTCAGGAAATGCCGCCGCGACACATCATCGGTGAACTCGCTGGCCCCCTGCGGAAACTCGCGTTGCAGCCACTCCCGGAACTCCGGCGTATCCGCCAGTTCATCCAGGCTGCGCCAGTAGCGGCGGCCCGAAGTCGATGGCGGATTGTGGGTTGCGGATTGCGGATTCATTCTTGAGGGGGGGAAACAAGTCTTTGACCCTTTGGAGCGCGCGGACATGTCCGCGCTTTGAAAGCGGCGACCTGTCGCCGCAGTCCAAATACCAGGCGCGGCCCGGTTTGCGGCGCCAATCGTAAATCGTAAATCGTAAATCGCAATTTCATCGATGGCAGGCGGAGCAACTTTGCAGCGACTCAATTTTCCAGTCGTGAACGAAAGCGCCGCCGTTGCTCAACTGCATCCGGGCGTTTACGACGGGGTTGGTGCTCCAGCGCCAGCCCAGGTCTGTCACCTTGTCGGGCGGCCGGACGAACGCCGCCGGATTGCGATGGCAATCCAGACAAAAACTCATGCTGAACGATTTGACATGCCGCACTTCATCCATTTGGTCCACCCGCCCGTGGCATTGGACGCAACTGAAGCCGCGGGCGACATGGACTTCGTGGTTGAAATAGACGTAATCCGGCACGATATGCACCTGCACCCAAGGAATCGGCGCGTTGTTGGTGGCACTGGCGCGAATGGGCGCGAGGCGCGGGTCATCTTTGAGCACCACGCTGTGGCATATCATGCAGGTGGAGGCCGCCGGGATACTGGAAAACCAGGACTTTTCCACGGTGTTGTGGCAGTAACGGCAGTCCAGGCCCAATTGCTCCACATGGGTGGCGTGGGAAAACGGCACCGGCTGGACGGGTTCATAGCCGACCCGCGTGTATTTGGGCGTGAAATAGTAAGCAACCCCCGCGGTCACCACCCCGCCGATCATCGCCAGGGCGGCAATGACGGCCAACGGCAGCCAGTTGGTCCACTTCGGAAAGATCGCTGACATCACGAACGACCGTCCCGGCGGTCAATTTCCTTCAATTGAAAAATGATCGGATGCACTTTCATCGTTTAGAGTCACGAATCCGCAAATGTTAATTGGTCGCGCGTTTTCTTCGCAAGAATGTTTGTGACAAAATTCACGGTATTGGCTCCGGTTAAGCAGGCGCCGAATCAAATAAGTGCATCCGGGCGGGAGGGGAAGTCGCGGGAACCGGCTCTGTTTACAACCCGATGAGTTGCGGGAAATTGCAGAAGTTTTCGAAGGCGATCCCGGCAAATCGCGCTAAAAAATTCCATCGGGTGACGAAATTTGATTCCACCCCGGCCCGGCGCCGCATCCGCTCGGCTCAATACCGTTCCCGTCTCCGGCTCATGATCAGCAACATCACGCCGCCGGCGATCGAAAGCGCCTTCGCCCCCGGTTCGGGCACGGGAAAATCGGAACCCGGGACCACATACAGATCGGCGGAGGAAAAATTAAAGTTATTTGGAAAGTTGGCCGTGACCAATTGGTAGCCGATGTTGACCGTCGATCCGTCCGCATTGGTTCCGCCCGGCACGGTGGTATTGAGATTGATCCCCACCAGGCTTTGCACGAGGGTCGAAGCCGCGCCCAGCTGGATGCCGACGCCGTACATTTGCGAGCCGGCATTTTCCAGACACAATCCCGGGAAATTGGCGATGGTGCCCATCAGTGTGGCGGCTCCGGTGGTCGTGCTGATCTGAAACAAATGCGTGCTGGTGGCGCTGACCCCGCCGTCCGTGTCGTACAGCATGCCATCGTAACCGAAGCGGATATTTTGGCCGGAATTGCCGATGACGCTGTTGTTGAAATTGCCTACCAGCGTGGCAACGCCGGTATAGGGGTTGATGCGATAGAGCGCGCCCTGGGTGGCTCCGTAAAGGGTTCCATCCGGCGCCATCGCCAGGGACTCGATGCCGCCGACGTTGAAGTTGACGCTGCTCATGACCGCGCCGTTGTTGGTATTCAGCGTCACCAGCGAAGTCGTGTTGATGATCCCGTACAGCGAGCCGTCGGGAGCGCCGGCAATGTCGTTAAACAGGGTCCCGCCTTCGCTGCCCAACTGGGAAAAACTGCCGGTCAAGAGGTTGATGGTGCCGAAACGGTTGTTGCCCTGGTTGAATTCCATGGCGAACGCCAGTTGCCCGAAAGCCGAAAAACCCGCGAATAACATCCCAGAGGTCAAGAGCAGCATCGCCCCCCGGAAATACCAGCGGGCAAAACCGGCGAGGCAACCGGCGGCCGGGGTCAGCCGGGTACGGCCACAAATTCCCGCAAACTCATTTTTCATCAGGACGGACATCTGGATACACTGCTCGCCGGATCGTTATTGAATCATCACGCTTGTGCGACAGCGCTCTTGCAGGCGCTGCCTGCACAAGCGCAGCCTAAGTCAATAAAGCTCCCCGATCCGAATTTCCCCGCACCTGGAACTTAGCAACCCTAATGCCATGAAAGACCGAAAGATATAAATCCTTGTCCTCGGCGGATAAGACGCGCGAGCGGGCGGAAGAAGGGCCCGGGGGGCCGATTTAACATGGGCCTGAGCACGCCGGGCCGGCTCTGTCTCAAAATCCACCGGTTGAGACACAAAAAGTGGAACCGGCTCGGCGAACGGGATTCAGCCCGTCAAGGCAAGGGTTCGCGCCGGGCCGCGTTCAGCAGGTGGTACCACTCTTCGCGGCTTAAATCGATGTCCGGCGCGCGCGCAGCGTCACGAATGCGTTCCGGCCGCGTTGAGCCGACGATGGGAATGATGCCCGACGGATGCTTCAGCAACCAGGCCAGCGCGACCGCCGACCGCGTCACCCCGCGCGTCTTTGCATATTCATCGAGCCGGGGCAGGACCTCCGCAGTCCGATACCCTTCCTGATACTTCAGCAGGCGTTTGGCCCCGTCGGCAAACTGGCCCCCGCCCAGCGGACTCCACGCCAGCGGCGTCAGCTTCATCTCCAGGCATTGATCCAGCGTGCCATCCTCAAAGGCCGCGAGCTGGCCGAGGCTGATTTCCACCTGCTGCGCCACCAGCGGCATCGGACAGGCGGCCTGCAAGGCGCTGACGAGCGAGGGGCGGCAATTGCTGACCCCGAAAAAGCGGACCTTGCCCGCCTGCTGCAGCCGGCTGAACGCTGCCGCCACGTCCACCGGGTCCGTCAACCAATCCGCCCGGTGCAAGAGAAACAAGTCAATCGTCTCCACCCCCAATCGCCGGAGCGAGCCCTCACAGCATCGGACGAGATGTTCGCCCGACAGGTTGTAGTGATAGGGCGACCCCGGCGGATCGTCCGGCCGGCGCACGCCGGCTTTGGTGACCAGGGTGACCCGTTCCCGCATTCCGGGATTTTCGCGCAGGACTTCGCCGAAAATTTTCTCCGCCTCGCCCAGGGCGTAGATGTCCGCATGGTCGAATAGCGTAAAACCGGATTCCACGGCGGTTATGACGGCGCGTTTGTCGTCGGCCCGGCGTTCCGGGGTGGCGCCAAGCCGCCAGCAGCCGTAAGCCAGGCGGCTGACGCGAAGCGAACTGGTTCCGACGGCAAGCGTTTGCATAAGGCGACGCGGGGGCATTGAACCATGCCGGGCCGGCAACCGCGAGCCAAATCATTTTGTCTTGCCCGGCGAAATGGCTTATAAGGCCGGCATGGCTCTCGACTACCGCAACCTGTCCCGCGGGGAGTTGATCCGGTTGCTGGCCATGCGCGACCGGCAGCGCCGCGCGCTCGCGGACGCGGGCGAGCGGTTTCGCAGCCTGACCGCGGCCGCGTTTGAAGGCATCTGTATCAGCGAAAAAGGGCGCATCCTCGACGTAAACGATCCGTTTGCGGCCCTGTTTGGCTATAAGCGGGATGAACTGGTGGGCCGCGAAATCCTGACGCTGGTGGCCCCCAAGTGGCGGCGCGTGATTGCTCACCGAATTTATTCCGAAAAGGCGCCGCCGCTGGAACACCAGTTGTTGCGCAAGGACGGCAGCGTCTTCGATGCGGAGGCCCAGTCCAAAATAATCTCCTGGCGCGGACGCCGGGTTCGAGTGACCGCCCTGCGTGACATCACCGAGCGAAAAAAAACGGAGCAGGCCCTGCGCGAGTCCGAGGAAAAATTTTCCAAGGCCTTTCGCGCCAGCCCGGACGGCCTGGCCATTTCCGAGTTGGAGACCGGGCGGTACATCGAGGTCAATGATGGCTATTGCCGGCTTTACGGCTACCGGCGGGCCGAGATGCTCGGCCACACCTCCCTCGAGCTCGGCATCTGGGATAATCCCAAGGAGCGCCGGTTGCTGGTGAGCGGCCTGAAAGCGGCCGGGAAATTGCGCAATCTGGAACTGCGTACCCGCACCCGCGCCGGCAAACTCCGCATCATTCTCCTCAGCGCCGAATCCATCGAGGTCGGGGGCAAGTCGTGTCTGGTCTCCGTGTTGCATGACATTACGGACCGGATCAGTGCCGAGCAGGCGCTGCGCGAGTCCGAGGAAAAATATTCCCGGGCATTCCGTAATTCGCCCGACGCCGTCGTGATCAGCCGGATCGCGGACGGCCGGATCATCGAGGTCAACGAAGGTTTCCGCCGGGTGTTCGGCTGGGCGCCAAAAGCGGCGGTGGGGCGCACAACGCTGGAACTGCAAATTTGGCGTCATCCCCAGGACCGCTATCGCGCGCTTCGGGAATTCCGGCGAACCGGATTTCTGCGCAGTTTCGAGCTGCCGTTTCGCCGGCGGGAAGGCAGGACCGGAGTGGCATTGCTCTCGGCGGAAAAGATTGAGCTCAGCGGCCACCCCTGCGTGGTGGCGGTAGTGCGCGACATCACCGAGCGCGTGCGCGCGGAGGAGGCGCTGCGCGCCAGCGAGGAGAGTTTGCGGGCCACCATCGAGTACACCCCGTACGTGGGCGTGCAATGGTTTGATGCCCGGGGACGCGTCACCTACTGGAATCCGGCGTCCGAAACCCTCTACGGCTGGACTGCCGTGGAGGCGATGGGGAAGACGCTGAGCCAGCTGATTTTTGCTCCGGCCGAACAGAAAATCTTCCGGCGGGCGTTGCGGCAGATCGAAAAGTCCGGCCAGCCCATTGGCCCGCGGGAATTTCCCTTTCATCACCGCAACGGCTCTCCGGGCGTTGTCCTGTCCACGGTGTTTCGCTTTCCTGCTTCCGCCGGGCCGTTGCGCTTCGTTTGCATGGACGTGGACCTCACGGAACGCAAGGCCGCCGAGGCCGAGCGGGCGGAGGCCATCCTGCGCGAACAGCGGGCGCGCGCCGAATACACCCTGCAATTGATCCAGGCCCAGGAAACCGAGCGGGCGCGCATCGCCGCCGAGTTGCACGATAGCCTTGGCCAGAACCTGTTGCTCATCAAGAACCATGCGCAACTGGCCCTGACCTCCGCCGCGCCTCCGCCGCCAGAACTGCACGAACAAATCGATCAAATCAGCCAGCTCGCCTCCCAGTCCATTGCTGAAGCCCGCCAGATCTCACTTGACCTGCATCCGCACCAGCTGGGCCACCTCGGACTCACCCGGGCGCTGGAGGTGATGATTGAGAACGCCGCTGCCTCCAGCGGCATCGTTTTCCACCGCAAACTGGACAACGTGGACAACCTTTTTCCCAAGGACGCGGCCCTGAACCTGTACCGCGTCGTCCAGGAAAGCCTGAACAACATCCTCAAACACTCCCGCGCCCGCGAAGCGCATCTGCACCTGGAGCGGGATGTGCATGAACTGCAACTGCACATCCGGGACGAAGGCGTTGGATTCCGGATCAAGGAGCCGACGCTCGGCCAGAAAGGGCTCGGCCTGAAAAACATTGCCGAGCGCATCCGCATCCTCGGCGGGACATTCCGCGTGGACTCGGCGCCGGGCCGGGGCACGCGGCTCGAGGTGGTCCTGCCCATTCCCAGCGGCCTACCGGCCCGCGCCCGGCGCATTTCCCGCTCGCGCGCAAGACGATAATCGAACACACTCCCGCCCAGGCACATGTCCGCGAAGACCAAAGTCCTGATTGTGGACGATCACCCGCTCTTTCGGAGCGGCCTGCGCCAGGCCATCCTCTCGGATTCACGCTTTGAGCTTGTCGGGGAAAGCGGCGACGGCGAAGCGGCGCTGCGGCTGATCCAGGAAAAAAAGCCCGACGTCACCGTGCTGGATGTGAACCTGCCCCGCCTGAGCGGGCTGGATATCGCGCGCTGCTTGAAGGAAAAACGCGCGGCGGCGCGCATCGTCATGCTCACCATGCACAAGGAGGAGGAAATTTTCAACCGCGCCCTGGATTTTGGCGTGAAGGGCTTCGTGCTCAAGGAAAACGCCGTCGAGGAAATCGTCAAGGCCATCGGCGCGGTCGCCAATGGCGACCATTATCTGAGTCCTTCCCTTTCCGGTTACCTGGTGCGGCGGCGCGGCCGCGCCGAAGCGCTGGCCGCCCAAAAACCCGGCCTGGATGATCTCACCAAGGCCGAACGCCGCATCCTCAAGCTGATCGCCGAGAACAAGACCAGCCGGCAGATCGGAGCGGAGCTTTTTGTCAGCCCGCGCACCGTCGAAGCCCACCGGGCCAACATCTGCGCCAAGCTCCAATTGCGCGGCAGTCACCGCCTCCTGCAATTTGCCCTCGAAAACCGCTCGTCCCTTTGACCGTTCCTTCCCCCTCCGGCCGCCGGCCGGACTCCCTGCCGTAGCCGCCGCGGTCACGAGGCGGAAAGGCCCAAAGAAACAACTGCGGCGCGAATTTCACGAATTCGCGCTAACGGGCGGAATTCGCGTCAAACCCTTCCTTCCCTTCGTTCGCTTCTGTTCAACCTCGCCTCCGCCATTGGCCCCAACGTTGCGGCGTTCGCAGTTAATCAAACCGGACACCGGACAGCGCGGCGCGCCATCCCCGCCAATGCTCCCGGCAGCACCGTCAATTCATTAAATGCGCTAGGTAATTCCACCTAGTAAAAAATAGTGGTCTTCACGGAGGTGCAATTATGCGGTAGCCACAATTTCCCGGAATTGCTTCTTCTGCCAGCATGAAGCGTCCGATCCCAACAATTTGCACCCAGACGTATGAGATTGATGATTGTAGATGACCATGCGCCCGCGCGGGAAATGATCCGGCAGTTCCTGGCGTTACCCGGCATTACTTTTTGCGAATGCGCCTCGGGCGACGAGGCGCGGCAGCGCGTCCGTGAGTTCAACCCCCACTGGATCACGGTGGACGTTAACATGCCCGGCCTCGATGGCTTCCAGTTGACGGAGGCGTTGCGGTCCGAGCATCCGTCGGTCCGCATCGTCATCGTCACCGGGTACGATGAGCCCCATTACGAGGAGCGTTCCCGCGCGGTGGGCGCCACGGCCCTCGTCAGCAAGGAGAATCTGCTGGCGTTGCGATCCTTGGTAGCCCGGGAATTGGCCACCACTTATTACCTGCCACTGCCCGACCGGCGCGGACCCGCCAAATGAGATTGACCCGGCCATCCTTTTCCCGCCTGCCCGTGTTGTTGGTGGACAGCGATGAGCGTTCGCGTACCGAGATGAGCCGGACGCTGAGGAGCGAGGGCTATGCGGTTTGCGAGGCTGAAAGCGGCGAACAGGCCATCTCCCTCTGCGCCCGGCGGCCGCTGTGCCTGACGATCACCGAGCTGGTGTTCGGCGGAAATGAAGGATTTGAAATCGTCGCCGAGATGCGCCGGGAATTGGTTTGCGCCCGGTTCATTGGCACCGCCCGGAAGGGCTGGCAGCCCGCATTCCCCGACGGGTGCGCCAGGGAACGGATCGGGGCGGACCTGGTGCTTTTCAAACCGTTCTCGTCCGCACTCTTGTTATCTGCCGTGCGTGAGGTGCTGGGCGAGATCGAATCCGCCCCGATACAAACGTCACTCCCCCGACCCAGCCCGGGGTCGGGTCCGCCGGCCCGGTCGGTGGCGGCAGCGGCCGGATTGAGGCGGACCGAGACGACCACCGACGTTCAGGGCAACGCGTTCAGCCGCTGGCGCGAAAAATTGAAAGGAGTTTGCGGAACATGAGGTTGATGATTGTGGATAATCACCCGCCGGCGCGGGAGTATATCCGCCAGTATCTGGGGTTGCCGGGCGTGACCGTTTGCGAGTGCGGCTCAGGCGAGGAAGCGTTGCAGCGCGTCCGCGAGTTCCGGCCGCACTGGGTGACGGTGAATGTGAACCTGCCCGGCCTGAACGGCTTTCAAACCACCCGCGCCCTCCGGGTGGAACATCCGCCGGCCCGGGTGGTCATCGTCACCGGGCATAGCGAATCGCAATACCATCGGCATTCCCGCGAGGCAGGCGCCGTCGCCCTCATCAACAAGGATCATCTGCCGGTGATGCGCATGATGCTGTCCCGCGAACTGGCCGGCAAAAGCCGCCCGTCGCAGCCGGATGGGAACAAGCCTGCCCAGTGTGTTAAGAAATCACCTTTTCCCCGAACATGAGCGCTAAATTTTTCCCCTTTGGTTCGTCCCTGCCCGCGGTCAACTGGCTGAAACGGGCGATTCAATCTGCGCCGCGGAATCCGCAGCGTCCGCCCGGTAGCGCTCGCCTGGCGCAGGACACCAATGAATTTCTGACCCCGCCGCCGGTGCAACGCTCCCCCAAAGGCATGGCCTCCCATTATCGGCCGGGGCTCGGGCAGGATTTGGGCTGGTAAATTCCTCCCGACGCAACCTTCAGCGTTCGGCGTTCATCCCCGGGCAAACCGATCAGCGAGCCCTTACCTTCGGCGGGTGGATTTCCGCGTCCAGGCAGCCGCCGAGGTGTACCGTCGAGCCTATGGCTCGACTTCCTCAACCCACTTCCGTTGTCGCCGAGGTCACGAGGCGGATTGTCGAACTGCTGTAGCTGGCGGGGCGAGACGCCGTCGAACTTCGCCTCTCGCCGCCCGACTTTCGGCCCCGCAATGCCTTGATAGGTGCAACTGCCTCGCCCCCGACCACCATTCCCGGCTGGGCGGCGCTGCCGCCCAGCTGACAAATTGATTGACAGCCTCGCGAGGCGGTGTCTACGGTACGGGTATGAGCCGAAGGAGCTTCCTCTGCCTGTTCATTCTCGTTCTCACGACGTCCGACACGCGGCTATTCGCCAGCGTCCTTACCGGCCCGATCACCAATTCCGGCAACGGGCATGTTTATTTCCTGTTGTCCAGCAACAATTGGACGACGGCGGAGGTCGAGGCGCGCCAATTGGGCGGGCACTTGGCCACCGTGAGAAACGCCACCGAGGAGAACTGGATCTATTCCACCTTCTCCCACTGGGCGGGCACCAACCGGAATTTATGGATCGGGTTGTATGATCCGGACCCCGCGGTCAATTCGTCCGATCGCGCGACCCGGCGCACGGAGTTCCAATGGATCAGCGGGGAACCGGTCGCCTATTCCAACTGGTCGCCCGTCGAGCCGAACAATACCCTGTCCAGCGATACCAGCTATCCCGAGTTGTATGTCCATATCTGGAATCCGACCGATACCTACGGCGGCACCTGGAACAATTACACCAATTACTCCAGCGTCTTTGGCATTCAGAACAACGGGGTGGCGGAGGTCGTGCCACCGGTCAATCCGCTGAATATCCGTCAAACCGGGGCCAATGCCGTCGACCTCTACTGGAAGACAGAGAGCGCCAAAACCTATCAACTCCTGTTCAGCCCGGTACTGCCGGCACCCGCACCCACCAATCTGGTTCAAGCCGTCGGCAGCGACAATACCAAATCATTGATGCCGGCGACCACGACCTTGTTGAATCGCGGGTGGACCAATCTGGGAGCCGCCGTCACCGGCAATGGAACGACCAATCACACCTCCGATGTCCTGGATCGTCCCCAAAAATTTTACCAGGTGATTTCGTATCCGTGATCGCCCGCGTCACTTCACCTTTTTCAGCAGGTCGTTCAAGAGGTGGCCGACGCTCGAAGCGGCATTGGTGGTCGTGTGCATCAACCCGCCTCCCAGGGATTGAACCGTCAAGCCGGCCAGGGCCAGGCTGTTGATTTTCTTCTCCGGTTGGCCAAGCGTGCCGGTCAAGGTCAGAAACTGCGGCAAGGCCACATAGGCGGCGTTGCTTTGCGTGTTGCTGTAGGCGAGGTTCAATTGTTTCGCAATCGGCTGGCTCACGAAAACCGACACCGGGAGGTTGAGGGTGGAATTGGTCAGGACCGGCGCGAGCGCGATGGCGCCCCGGGCATCGGCCTTGAAGGCCGGGCTTTGCACCGTGGCGGATTGCAGGTCAATGCGTCCTTCACCCGCCTTGGCCTGGGCGTTGATGATCTGGATGGGAGACTGCCGCAGGATGTCCAGGATCCCGCCGCCTTTGCCGGCCGCCAGGTCAATCCACGAGCTGACGGCGCTGCCGGGATTGCTCAAAAGCTGGGGCAACGTCGCAATGACGTTGATCACCGCCCGCAGGGACGGGCTCCGCACGTTGTCAATGGCCAGATTCAGGTTGGTCACCCCAACGCCGAACTGGCCGGCCAGGTTCCGCTGCAAACTCACCCCGGTGACGCCGGCTCCGCGGATTTGCATCTGCGCGGTCAGGTTGCCGCCCATTTGTCCTTTGCGGCTGACGAGGAAGGTATCGACCAGCGGCGCCACCGGCACCTTGCTCGCGCCCAGGGCCAGATCATAGCGATAGCCGGGCACACCCAGGTTCAAATCCAACGCGGCATTCACCGGCGCGCCGTTGAGGGCCAACTGGAACGGTTTCACCACCACGCGCCCGCCGTCCACTTTCGCCGTCGTCTGCCAGCCGGTGACTTCAATTTCGTGCAGGTAAAGATGTCCGATCTCGGCCGTCAGCGTGAAATTTTTCAGCGGCAGGATTTTGGCCGGCGGCTCCTCACCGGTCATCGCGCCCCCCGGGGAGGTCGCCGGCTGGCCGCCGGTCTTCCCGCCGGTTAACAGGTCGTAGTAACCGGTCAAATCCAGCGAATCGGCCGTGAGCTTGAGGTTGCCGCGCACCGTGCCGGCCTGGGAGAAATCCAGTTGTCCCTGAGCCTGGAGCTGGTTCTTGGCGCGTTTGGTGGGACTGAGGGTCAGCTGCCACTGGCGGAGGTCGGCAACCTGCTTCTTCACGGCGACGTCCAACTGCAGGTTGGCCGCCAGCGGTGTGGCCGGGATCTGCCGCCGGGGATCGTTTACCACCAGGTTGGCCACCGCCAGCTCGGCGTTGCAGGCGGAACTGCCGTCGGGATCGTATTGCACGGACGCATTGCCGTTGAGGCTGACGGAAACGAGTTTCTGGTTTGCGAGCAGCGGTTCGAGGAAGGGCCGCAGCCCGTCCTGATTGAAATCCGAGAACTTGGCAGTCAATTGCGCCGACCGGCGGTCGGTGTTGCCTTTGCCGGAGATTTCGAAATGCCCGCCCCCGCTGCCGTTGGCGAACAACTGGCCGTTGATCTTGTTGATCTGAACCTGAGGTCCCGCCTGGCTCACCTCCAGAACCATCGTGCTGCTGAAATTGCGGAACCGGCTTTGGCCGGCCTGGCCGGTGACGTTGGCCAGCGCAAGGTTGCCGGTAATGCTCCGCGCGCTCTTTTTCTGGGTAACGCGTCCCTTTAATTCCGCCGTGCCGGTCGCGAAACTGACATCCGAGGCCAGCGCCTGGCCGAGCGCGACCAAGGAGGCCTGCAATCCCAATTGCAGGTCCAGACTGTCTTCGCCCTTGTCGTACGTCCCCGAACCGGTCGCCAGCACGAGCGACTGGTTCTGGCGCACGACCTGCACGCGGTAATCAGCCAGCTTGAACTGTTTCAAATCAACCGCCTGGCCATGCGCGGACAGGCTCACGCCGGCCCGAATCGGTGGTTCACCGCCGAGGGGTAGCGGATAATTTTGAACCTGCGAAACCAGGTCGAAACCGAGCTGCCGTCCGCCGCGCTGGGAAATCAATTTGAGGGTCAGGCCCAGGTTGCCGGACGCGGGGCTCGCCCCCAGGAACGGCTGCCAATCCGCGAGCTCCAGGCCGGTAACCGTCAGATTCAGCGCCGAATCGCCCACGGCATTGGTGCCGTTTCCCCAGGCCAGGTTCATCGGCCGGGTCAGCTGCCCGGTCAGCAAGGGGTTTCCGTTCTGCAGGCCGGTCAGGTTCAATGTGCGCAGCACCGCCGTCTGCGCCGCGCAGTCCACGGTGACGGCGTAAGCGGCGTTAAAATCAAGCGTGGGGGTTGTCTGGCCGGCGCGGGTCAATTGCACGCCGGTGGCATCGAACTGGCCCGTGACGCTCAGGACGGAGCCCGCCCGGATCAATTCGATGCTGTTGCTCGAATTGAGC